>JBGCDT010000260.1:0-5073 GCA_045105695.1 Saprospiraceae bacterium
CAGTTTCATGGTCAGCCGTTACAACAACTAATGTCTCTCCATCTTTTTTCGCAAAATCTAAGGCATATCCAACTACTTTGTCAAATTCTAACAATTCACTTATAATATAGTCAGAGTTGTTTGCATGACCTCCCCAATCAATCTGTGAACCTTCTGTCATCAGAAAAAATCCTTCTTCACTTCGTTTCTTTAAAAAATCAATACCGTATTTAGTAGCTGGTAACAAATAGTCTCTTCCTCTAGAAACAGGGATAGGGTCACTGTCCGCTGTAAAATAGCCAAAGTTTTTTTTCATCGGAAGAATCATTTTGGAAAATGGTTCGGAAAAGTAATCTGATATTCGATAGCCCTTTTTTCTAAGTTCTCTTATCAGGTTTCGCTTATCTCCTTCTCTTCGGTCGAAGTATTTTTTACCTCCTCCTACAAAATAATCTACTTCGATATCCAAAAGATCAGCAGCAATATTTTCATATAGATTTCTACGTTTTTCATGTGCAAAATAAGACGCAGGAGTTGCGTGAACAATTGTAGATGTAGCAACAAGACCTGTAGCCATACCAACCTCCTCTGCCATTTCCAATAATGTTTCTACTGCTACTGTATCGGGGTTTACTCCAATAGCTCCATTGTAGGTTTTGACACCACAGGAGAAGGCCGTTGCACCAGCTGCAGAATCTGTAATCAGATCATTGCTTGCATGCGATTTATGGAGACCAACTACAGAAAACTTTTCCAAATTCAACTTATTGTTATTGGAATACATAGCTGCCGTGATCTGAGAAAGTCCCATTCCATCTCCAATTAGGAAAATGATATTCTTGACTTTTTTATCGTTTGATCTTTCAGTGGGACTTATCGGCGGTGATGGCGGTGAGTCAGGAGATTTGGTCGTATTACAAGAAAGACCAATCAGGAGTATAATTAAGCAGTAGAAATTCTTCATTAGTTCTAATAGACATTGGTTACTAGTTTGACGAAATTAGATTTTTCATTTCGTCGCGCAGAAGAACAAGGTACTATTTTTTACTGCTTTTAAGAATCGTTTGCCTGTAATAAATTAGGATAGGGTTTGACTCTTCTATAATTTTTCAAATTAGGATTTGAAATAACAAAGCTATTAAACCTCCATATACCGCTTTCCAGGAAGTGATTTAATAAGTCCTTTGAACTCCAGTTTTAATAATAGAGCGGCCATTTCACTTGATGTTTTACAAAGATTCATGGTCATTTGATCAATAGCTATTTTAGGGTTGGCCTTTATCAAAGTAAAAAGTTCTTGTTCGTCTTTATCTAGTTCTATGAATAGAGATCGTTGGACTTCTTTAGTTTTTGCATCGCTTTCCCAACGCATGACATAAGCCAAATCTTTAGCGCCATCTAGTAGAGCAGCTTTATGCGATTTGATAAGTAGGTTACAACCTTCACTAAACTCGTCGTTGTTTCTACCTGGGAAAGCAAATACATCTTTGTTGTAATCATTTGCTAGATTAGCGGTAATCATAGAGCCACCTCTTCTCTTTGTTTCTACAACAATCAAGGCATCACACATACCAGCTACTACCCGATTTCGCATTGGAAAATGCTCTCTGTCAGGAGCAGTACCATGAGTAAACTCTGAGAGCAATCCTCCATTCTCGATCATCTGGTTAGCAATTTTTCGATGTAATGAAGGATAGACTACATCTAATCCACTACCTAATACTCCAATTGTTGGAATATCAAGATCTACACATTTTTTGTGAGCCGTAACATCGATTCCGTAAGCCAGTCCGCTAACGATAACCACATTGTACTTTTTTAAATCTTCAACAAGTTTCTCACAAATAGTTCGCCCATAGTCCGTTGGTTTTCGGGTGCCTACGATAGCAACAATCCGATTGGCATTAAGATCCGCACTTCCTTTGTACTGTAACACGACAGGGCTGTCTGGATAGTTTTTCAATCGCTGTGGATATTGGTCCGATTGGTAGGTAAATAGTTGCACTCCATTTTTTTCTGCAATTTTCATTTCCTCTTCAGCTTCTTTCAAAACCTTCTGATTACTAATTTGATTAGCAATAGAATCACCAATACCAGGGATCGATAACAATTGTCTTTTAGTAGCTTTGAAAACGGCCTCTGCTCCTCCACAATAGCTCACCAGGTTTTTAGCTGTTACAGCACCGACCTTAGGAATACGAGTCAGTCCCAAATAATAACGTATTTCATCAGTCATGGTTTTCTCAAGTAGTGCTTTCTCCCTCTTTGGACTGTTTTGCTTCTCAGAAGCGGGGCGTCTAGAGGGAGTGCTAGTTTTTTGAATAGATAGCGAAATCACAATTTATTGTATTTTTGAGTATTATTTAAAAAATCACCACATGACTAAGAAAAAAGGAGCCGGCCTCAGAATAAAAACAGAAGTACTAATTGTATTCGTTTTCTTTTTGTGTTTCATCGTATGGGCCATCAGCAAGTGCAATAATAAAAAGGAAGAATATGAACTTCCTACGACCGAAGAAACTGCAACTCTTGCAGATAGTACTACTACCGAAACCTCGGTGGAAAACCCTACAGAGCGGCCTACAGCTGAAATGAGTACCGCTGAGTTAGCTTCTAGCACATCCCCTACCGTAATCGAAAGAACAGTCTTTGCGACCAAGCTCTACGTCAGCATTGAAGGCCTCCGACTCCGAAGAGCTCCATCTGTAGACAGCCCTTTCATAATGGCACTTCCGTTATTTGATGAACTTACTTTTCTAAATGAAGTAACAGATTCTACAGAGATCATCACGCTTGCAGAAGGTATTGACGCTAATGAACCCTGGGTCAAAGTACGCCATAAAAAAGGCCACGAAGGCTGGGTCTATGGCGCTGGTGTTCACTACTACAAAGTAAAGTTTCCAGGTTTATAACAAGACATTTACAAATTAGGAATCTAGTACTTCCAGGCTTTATAATTTACCATTAATAAAAAAAGAAAAGCCGGGAACTCACCCCCGGCTCTCACATCTAACTATACTATCTATTAAAAACTAAACAATGGTTCTTTGGTCAATCCTATATTTGTTTGGGTAAATCAATCAAGTGTTTTCTGTGTATATTAAACTATGCGTCCAATTTGTGTAGGTCATATTTTTCAATTACTGCGATAAGTTTTTTCGCCAGTTCCTCAATTTCAAAAATAGACACCTTCTCCATAGCGCTTGCCCAGGATTTATAATCTCTGGTCCCCATCTTTACAAAGTCTTTTGTTGAACCTGTCGTCAAATAGAGACTATGATCTCGAAAACTCGTCCAGGCGTTTTCATAGTGTCTGTAACAAGCATCATTATAAGTAGCGCTTTCTCCTTTCCAATTCGTAGTGCAAGGCAATCCAAAATGGTTATTCCCAACTACCGTCATATCACGTGTTCCACTCACACTGTGCAAAAATGCATTCGCCATGATGATAGAAGCAGGGACTCCATATTTCTTCCGCTCACTAATCGCTACTTTTGCAAAACGATTGATGTAAGCTTCTTTAGTTGCTTCATTGACTTTTGCTATTTCATTTTGCTTAGGTTTAGCGTCTTCCCTACCACCGAATGAAATAGAAGGTAGCATATCAAAAAGAGAGCTACTTTTCGCTTTGGCAATTTCTTGGTTTGCTGTCATGGGAGCAGCTTTCTTAGTTGTCTGTTGCTGATGTACCTCTTCTTTTAGAGGAACAATTTCTTGTTCTGTAGCATCGGGATTATTCAAATTGATGGTAAAACTTAAATCCTTTCTAAGGAAAATAAAAACGATCATCCCGATCATTAAAATTTTGAACCAATGCATACGGATATAATCCCGCACGTTGGCAGTTGTTAGTGTACTTTGCATGATTTTAATATTTTGACGAGTACCTTAAACAGTTGCTAAAGTGACTCTAGATTTATCACCTACAACTATTCAGTATTAATTACAAAACAAATTTAAAACTTTTTGTTGTTAAAAACCAAATATTTAAAAACATTTTTTGTTTTAATTTAAAACCCCTTACTATCCTATTGAAAAATAGCATTTTATACATTTTAAGTAATCAATATTTTTGTTTTCAAATTATAAAATCAGTATCATAATATGCACTCTTCCTACTATCTTTGCGGTTCATAAAATCGATTTCCATGTCTTACATAAATATATTTATCCGCTGTATTCTGTTTTCTGTTTTTTTAATAATGGGATTTACTACACAGGCACAGCTACATTTCAAAGTAGGCTACTCTGCGGCTTATTTTGAGCCAGAAGTAAATAACAATTTACTTCAAGCTTTCAATGAACGAAATCCTTGGTTAGATGATAAATTTAACGATCTCAATTGGAGTCATAGCTTGGATGCTGGAATCAGATATCGAATTGGGTTTGTTGGGCTAGAAGCAAGTTGGAAGGCCAGCTTTGCAGATGTGGAAGCAGAAGGAAGAACGCCTTCAACTAATGCTGAGTTTTTAAAGCGATTCTTATATCGATTTAACAGTTATACTTTCGGAGTGGAAAACTATATTGGAAACTTCGGTTTTGGAGCTAACTTAGGTTATAATAGAATGACTGTCAGGGAGAAGAATTCTAGCGATCGATTCAACCTATTAAAAACAGATCAGTGGATAGGAACCGTCTTTCTAGGGATTTACACTAATCATGATGGCTACGTTTCTTTCGGAATCCGTCCTTTCGTTCAACTACCGCTCAGTCAATTTGACATCAGCGGACTCGCTACTAGCCTCGATGAACCCAACTCAGGAGAGTTGCTAGAGAAAGAATACATGACTTTCGGAATCAGCTTGGTAATATTCAACGGGCATTAGATTCTATTTAGGTTCACTCAAAAAAAAGAGTACAATCCTCTCATTCGAGAATTGTACCTTAATATATTGAATCTCTAAACTAATACGTGTTGGTGCAGGAATCTTCCTGAAAGTGTTTTAAAACTGGTCTATCAGGTTCCTTTGATGTTATTTCCTCTCTATTTACGGAAGGTGCGCAAAGTTGTTACAATGCTTAAATGTAGACAACAGATTTTTAGAAACTGGTCTGTCTCACTGAGGCAACGGTAGGTATGAATTACCGGAAGGT
>JBGCDT010000261.1:0-8846 GCA_045105695.1 Saprospiraceae bacterium
CTTTTAGAAATGGGAGTACAACCAGGAGATAAAATCGCTTTGGCTTCCTACGTCAATCGAGTGGAGTGGAGCATCATGGATATTGGCTTGCAGCAAATTGGAGCGATCAATGTACCGGTCTATCCAACTATTTCTCCAAAGGAATATGAGTACATTTTTAATGAAGCAGAAATCAAGTATTGTTTTCTTGGAAAAGACGACTTATACGACAAAGTAGCTACTGCACAGAAGCATGTAAACACCTTGTTAGATATTTATACTTTTGATAAACAAGAAGGTCGTAAATACTGGAAAGACATTTTCCGAAAGGGAAGAGAAGAGGAGGTTGAGAAAATAAAGGCGAGCATAAAGCCAGAAGAATTAGCTACGATTATCTATACCTCTGGAACAACTGGAAATCCAAAAGGAGTCATGCTGAGCCATAACAATATTGTTAGCAATGCAAGAGATGTAAAAGCAGTGTTACCGATTGGAGCGGGAGAGACGACCCTGAGCTTTCTTCCACTTTGCCATATTTTCGAAAGGTGTGCTTCCTATTCCAATATGTACAATGGAATCAACATCGTTTATACCGCTACAGATAATCTTGGCGGACCCGATGGTGATCTGGCGGCTATCAAACCAGATTTTTTCACTACGGTTCCCAGACTGTTAGAGAAGGTTTATGAAAAAATTTACAATAAGGGACTCGCACTGACCGGAGCTAAAAAGAAGCTGTTCTTCTGGGCACTCAGTCTCACAGATGATTACAAATACGATAAAAAATATACTGGCCTGGACGCCATCAAATGGAAGATTGCTGATAAACTAATTTTCAGTAAATGGCGCGAAGCACTGGGTGGCAATGTAAAAGGAATTCTCACAGGAGCTGCACCTTGCCCCGTCAAAATGGCGAAGGTCTTCTCCGCCGCAGGTATTCCTATTCGTGAAGGTTACGGACTTACAGAAACCAGTCCTGGATTGACTATCAACGGTTACGAACCCGGACAAGCGATGCTGGGTACAGTAGGTCCGACACTGGGGCAGGTCCGAATTAAAATCGACAGCAGTGATGGTGATTACCGCGAGGGCGAAGGAGAAATTCTAGCCAACGGCCCAAACATAATGATGGGCTACTATAAAAAACCAGAGGCAACTGCTAAAGTACTAGAAGAGATCAATGGCGAGGTTTGGTTTCACACTGGTGACATCGGTAAGCTGGTAAAAGAGAAGAATAAAAAAACCTTCCTGAAAATAACTGACCGTAAAAAAGAATTACTAAAAACGTCTGGTGGTAAATACGTAGCTCCAGCTCCTATTGAAAATAAATTCAAAGAAGATTTTCTTATTGAGCAGATGATGGTCGTGGGTGATAAAAAGAAGTTTGTCTCGGCACTTATTGTTCCTGCGGAGGAAGCATTGAAAGATTGGTGTAGCGAATGTGGGATGGGTTGGAATTCTTTGTCGGAAGCAATTTGTGATGAGAAGGTAGTGGCGCGTTATCAAGAAATTATTAACCAGTACAATCCTGAGTTTAGTCATATTGAGCAAATCAAGAAGTTTGTATTATTGGATAAATCCTGGGAACCATCTAAGTCGGATGGTAGCGCGGCAGAGTTGACACCTACGATGAAGTTGAAGCGGCGAGTGATTTTGGAAAAATTTGGGAAGGAGATTGACGGGATATATGAGTAATTTTTTAATGCATTACAAAACAGAGACTTTAATAGTGTCATTCCAGATGTTATTTTTTTATCATCCATTTATGGCCATCCTCTATAAGTTCGTAACCAAGACCGTAATAAAACTGATGTGCATCTTTAGTTTTTAGATACCACTTTGGAATATCCCTCAACTCCTCATGGTTGTGTATGGCTTGAATCAATTGACCAGCATAACCTCTCTTTCGATACGTTTCTAAAATGAATACATCCATTAAATAAGCAAATATTGTTTTATCTGTAACTACCCTTGCGAAACCTATCTGGTGCTCATCCTGATAAACACCAAAGCACATAGAATTATTTATACTTCTATAGACCTTATCCAAAGTTCTACCTTTGGCCCAATAAGCATTTGTCAAAAAATTATAAATCAAAGGAACGTTCAGTTTTTCTTTATTGTCTGATATTGATATTCTGTTCATAGTTAGTAACTAATTTGAATTTCATATTCTTCTGAAAATTCTCATTTACAATAGTTATTAAAAATTCCAATTCCGACTCCAAGTATCAATCAAATCTAACGAAATCTTATACCCCACATCCGCATTCGTATAATTTGAATTCGCGGCCACTCCGTACAAACCAACCCGTAGTCTCCGCCTTGCCCCCAGTTTAAACGTTCTTTCCAAACCCGCAAAGATTTCCTCGTGCCTCAATTTATCTTCCTGAATCCAAAGAATCCCGCCGCCCACAACAACATGCACACGTAGGGCTCGGACCAATGGAATGTTATTAATCAACGACCCATTGAAATGATGGATGTGATGAAATTCCGCAAAGAATTTAGTGATCGTAATAGAAGTATCCAACAACTGAAAAGAATTCAAAGGATCAGAATACAACCAGGGGTCAGACTCTCTGAAAAACTTAGTATCAACAAATTTTAATTTACTCGTGTTTAAAAAAGTACCCGTTTGGAAAGAGTACTTCGAATTTCCAAAGTAGCCCAGCACAAGGTCATGGTCTATTCTGAAATCTACAAAGTCATGACTGATGTCTGAGCCAAAAACTTGGTTCCAGCCTTTTTCATGACGAATCTGAAAGGTTGGCCATTTGCTTCCCAGAATAATTTTACGATTGGGTTCGGACATAAACTTTTGCCCTGGCGTAAATGAAATACTAATGTTAGAAATAAACGCCTGATAAGGATCGAACTCCAAAGCCGCTTCGTCATCTATGATTTCTCCAACAAAGTTTTTAGTGTCATACCCCGAAGTAGATTGGCGATTATTGAATTTAAAATTTGTTCTTAAAAAAAGTCCGTTTAGTAATTCGATTCGATGACCAGCACTAATGTAATCGTTCAAAAAATAATTAGAATTTCTCAACTGATTAAGATAAGCATCAAAACTATTGATCGCCTCAAAAGTTCGTCCTCCAGAGGTGTACACATCAGCCAGCCGTTTTGGATTGTATCGAAATCTAAAACGACCGGAACCTTGCACATCTTTATTTCTAAAACCAACATTGACATTCCCGCCAGTGCTAATCCATCTACCACTTTCCCAACGTTTAAAAAACGAGGTGTATGGACCTGCCCGAAATCCACCCACAATAGCAAAATCCAAAAAGTCCGGAATAGGACCAATGAACACAGAGCGCTTCCGCTCATGGTCTCTAAACCCAACGCCATCCCAAATCAAATCCATCAAAGTAACCTTGTTATACAATGCTTGAATAGAATCTTTGTAGGGTTTGCTATTATGAACGGCATAGACACTGTCTTTGTAAGCAACCAATTTTTGTTGCTTGAGCGTTAGCGGTTCGGGGCGAGCAGCTTTCCAATAGGAAGTATCTCTTTTGTACGCTTCTCTTGTCGTAACGGAAACTTCATTTCCAAAAAACTTAGGTGGAAATTCATAGTTCGTTTCATAATCACTGTAGCGCATCACCGTGTTCCCTCGGAAGGTTGTGTATCGGCCTTCCTTCGTTTTATAAGAGAACTCCATACGGTAAGGTAACCAAGTGCTGTCCGGTAACAATTCATAATTTTGCTTTACGCTAAACGCATCAAAGAACTTCAAACTACCTTTTGCAAAAGACAAATCCAGACGATTAATATTCCAAAGTCCTTCATTGATGTAGATGTAACCTTTGCAGGTTGAGTTTCCTTTTTTACGTGGCGTCACTTTTATTTTGTGAACGAGCAAACCGTTTTCTTCCTTGCTTTCTATGAGTTTAAATTTGTAGGAAAGTATGGCCGTTCTGCTCAATGGCGAAATAATGGGAACCTCTGCTACTTCCCGAACGCTCACTAAATTTCTGTAAAAGTTGAAATCACTTTCTCCAAAACGGGGAATAAATAAGCCTGCTTTACTGCCGTACGACTTATGCGCCGTACGTTCTTCTTTATATTTTTTTGGAAATTGAAAATTCAATAATATTTCAGATTCAATCATGCTGATTCCACTAATCGCTTTGAGTTTCGCTTTCTCCGCTTCTGCAAATGGATCTACCTCAGGAGGGTTCGTATCGACCACTTCTTTTTTGGCTTTCTCCTTTTTGGCTTTCCTTTTTTTCTTTTCCTTACGATCTGTTTCCTCAATGGCTTTGATGTAAATCTTCGTTCGATAGCTGTCTACCTGCTTTAAGTATTTTGGTTTTGCATCAATGGCATTTTGAATAATAGCATAAGCCGGATCTCTTTTCGAAGCTCGAACAACAATCTGATCCAGCTCCACATCAGAAGATTCCATCCAGACATTTTTTGTTACTGGCTGATCTTCAATTTGAATTTCAATGGCTTTGGTTTCATAGCCCAGCGCGGAGTAGATGAACTCGAATTCGCCTGGATCGATATTCATAAAGTAGTAACCTTCTTCGTCTGTCGTGGTTCCGGTTCCGAGCTGCGTCACATAGATGTTGACGTAGGGAATAGGTTCGTTATTAGAATTTTGAATATAACCACTTATGTTTTGTGCAAAGAGGGTATCTCCGCAGATCAGAAATATGCAGAGGAAAAAAAAGGAAAGGTACGGGCGGTTCAAAAACGTGTTCATGAATTCTTGTAGAGGCAGTTGATTTTTTAAAAGACGATAATAGAACTCTGAGGTTGCAATTATATTTCTGTGTTAACAGTTTTGACTTTAGCTTTGTATAATTTTATTCATTTAAAGTCATCAAAAAAACCCAGTGATTGCTCACCAGGTTCTTTGAATTAATTTATAAAAAACAAACTCTTTAGTTTCTAAAATAAGCTCTCAATTACCTTCTCCTCTGTAATACCTTCCGCCTCTGCTTTATAATTTCTAACAATACGATGACGTAAAACATATTTCGCAATAGCTTGTACATCTTCAATATCTGGAGAATATTTTCCATTGATAGCAGCATGACATTTTGCACCTAAAACTAAGTACTGAGAAGCACGCGGACCTGCACCCCAACTAATGTAGTTATTCACCATGTCGGTAGCACGGGCAGTGTTTGGTCGGGTCTTAGTCGCTAAGGCAACTGCATATTCCAACACATTATCAGAGATTGGAATTTTTCTTATCAACTGCTGGAAGAACAAAATCTGCTCACCAGTTACGATATTATTTAGTTGATATTTATTATTGGAAGTTGTTGCTTTTACAACAGAAATCTCCTCTTCGTAAGTTGGATAGTCCAATGGAATGTTGAACATGAAACGATCAAGCTGTGCTTCCGGCAATGGATAAGTTCCTTCCTGCTCAATCGGGTTTTGCGTAGCCAATACAAAAAACGGTGCAGGCAATTTGTGCGAAACACCACTTATTGTAACAGAACGTTCCTGCATCGCCTCCAGCAAAGCGGCTTGTGTCTTAGGAGGCGTACGGTTGATCTCATCCGCCAACACAATGTTAGAAAACAAAGGACCTGGGTTAAATTGGAACTTTCGATCATCCCCTAATATCTCCGAACCGGTAATATCGGAAGGCATCAAATCCGGCGTAAACTGGATTCTTTTAAACTCCAGATCCAGTACATCCGCAATGGTACTTACCAAAAGAGTCTTCGCTAAACCCGGCACTCCAACCAACAGGCTATGCCCATTACTAAAAAGTGAAATGATCACGGTCTTTACAACTTCTTCCTGTCCGATGATGACTTTACCAATTTCCTTGGTGAGTTCTCTATAAGATTTCGCCAGTGCGTCAACGGCCTCTACATCTGATTTATATGCTGTATTCTGCATTCTTTGATTGTTATCGGTTTATAATTTTTCGATTCTGAAAAGTCTCTATCTTGTTGTACAAAAGTAACAAAACATCCCATACCTAACGACAGAATGGATTGTATTGTTTCGCTTTGCGATCAATGACATTTCCACTCCATGTCGTCTATCTTGAATTGCTTGCTACCATAGTTATAGTGCCACCATTCTGTGCGTATGGAACGGAAGCCGAATTTCTCCATTGTAGATTTCAAAAGCTTTCGATTAGCTTTTACTTCTTCGGAATGTTTGGTATAGGTATGATGCGCCTCTTGGCCAAAAAAATCATAGGGTGTTCCCATGTCGAGCTGCTTACCTGCTTCGTTTACCAAAGTTAAATCTATGGCTAAGCCTCTATTGTGCATGGAACCGCGGGAGGGTGGCGTCACGTAGGAAGCATTGGGTACTTTGTCCCAGAGTTTTTGTTGGATGGGACGGGGGCGATAGCAATCCAGGAGTTTGATTCGGAGGTTTTCTGTTTTGAAAAAATCATGAGCTTTCTGCAAAGCAGCAGCGGCATCGGGGCGAAGGAAACAGCGAGGGCAGTCGTAGAGTTGTTCTTCTACGAAGTTATTTTCTGTGGCGTAGCGAATGTCTAGGATGTAGTCTTTGTCCGCACGGATTAGTTCTGTCCAAACTGTTGTGTCGAAATCAGGAGTTTTTGCTTTTTTTTCGGCTTCTTTTATTTTTTGCTTTTTGAAAACTTCTCTTTCAAAAGCCAATTCAATACTGTCTTTTCTTTTCTGTAGTTCAGTGGCTTCTGCTGGGCTGATGACTTGGGTTGTATTGGATTGACTTGGTTGCTGGCATGAAAAACACATTATTCCTAACAGGAATATTACAGATATTTGTTTTAAACTCGAAATGATGCTTGGTTGGGTTTGTAATACCATTGTTATGGAAATGATTCGATGTTTTTTGTTTTTTGAATATTGCCGCAGCTATGCTGCTATGAATATTATCGCGGCTCTGCCGCTATAGATATTTCGTGGCGATGCCACTTTTATTCTTTGAATATTTCTTTTAGGGCGGCTTCTAGTTGTGGGCCTCGGAGGTTTCGGGCTATGATTTTTCCTTCGCGATCTACTAGCATCGTGTGGGGGATGGAGCTGATGGAATATAGTTGGGCCACTTCGTTTTTCCAGCCTCTTAGGTCACTGATCTGATGCCAGGGGAGTTGGTCTTTTTTGATGGCTTTAAGCCAAGGATCTTTACTTCGGTCGAGGCTTACTCCTAATACATCGAAGCCTTTGTCTTTGTATTTTTCGTAGACTTTGATCACATTTGGATTTTCTCTTCGGCAGGGGCCACACCAGCTGGCCCAGAAATCAACGAGGACTATTTTTCCTCTGAGGTCGCTCAGCATTAGGGTATCTCCTTCTGGGGTTGGTTGACCGAAGTCTGGGGCAACCGCTCCTGTCAGAAAGTTCTTGGCCATGTCTACTCGCTTCTTCATGGCTGCTAGCGCAGGGATGTTTTGATCTTCAAACAAAGCGAGATATCGCGCTCCGTATTCTTCAAATAATGGGTTGTTCGTTGATTGCAGTGAATTGACCACACCTCCCAGCGCATATTTTATCGCTCTTCCATCAGCAGGGAATTTATCTAATGTCCCATCCAACAGACCTCGTAACATCGTCTCTGGAATCCGCTGCTGAGCGAGTACTTTCGACCAGGTTTTAAATGCCTCAAATAGATAAGGAATGTGATTGTAATCTGAATCAGAAAAATCAGCGAGTTCGAAGTACGTATTTCCAAAGTATTCTATTTCATTTTGAAAACGACCATTATTGTTGTTTTGAAAACTGAGATACGTATTCAATACGGCAACCTTTCTGAGGTAAGGTTGTTTTTTTTGCAAGCTGTCTAAGCGATTTCTTTTTTCTTGATCGATGTTAGCAAATTCTTGAATAGCAGCTTCTATCTTTTCCTTGTTTCCTCCAGAGGTTTGCAAAGAGCGGGCTGCTTTTCGCGTAGCGCCATTCCAGGTATTGAAAGATTGGAGCAGTTCATCGTAGCCTGTATTGATGGGCGAATTTTTGAACTTCGCTTGTCTGGGGTTATTGCAATGACCGACGACCACTACCTCTTTTTGTTGACCTAAAATCACGGGGCGTTTTCGTCCGCTTCTTGTACCGACGTAATAGAACCGAGAAGTAGAGGCAGGGACTTGAAAACGGAAGGTGTCTTGATCGAAGTTGCTGATCTCTTGGATGATGCTGAAGTCTGCGCCGTCGAATTCGTAGAGGGCTACGGATTCGGTGCATTTGGAAAAGATTGATATTAGTTCTACTCTATTGTCACTTAGTGCTTCTTGCCCAATGATTTTTTCATTTGCCCAAAAGGAGAAAAAAAATATAATTGCTGAATATAGAAGTGGTGTCTTTTTAATCATGATGTTTTGTCATTTAACATAAAAGGCTATTACTGCATTTATAATAATACAAACAAACCAACTCAGATACTATTTATTAATCAACTCCAAAAACGCCTCCTCCGTCATAACCTCCACCGTCCCCAAGGCCGTTGCTTTTTTCAACTTCGAGCCCGCCTTCTCACCAGCCACCAAAATATTCAGGTTCGAACTCACCGCTGAAATATTCTTTGCTCCTGCCTGCTCCGCCATCTCCTGCGCTTGCTTACGGCCCATTTGCAAAAGCTTTCCAGTAAACAAAATTGTCTTTCCAGCCAATGGCGCATCTTCAGAAACTGCTCTGGGTTTGTCTTCTTCCGTTTGCGTTAGATTAACGCCAAGTGCTTCCATCGTTTCCAGTAACTCTATGTTTGATGGATTTTGAAAAAAGGCGATTACATTCTCTGCTACAATGGGACCGACATCTTTTATTTCGACAAATTGTTCCAGTGTCCAGTCTTTCAAATCAAGAACATGATTGATCTCCTGCGCTAATAATTTGGAAACTTTTCTACCCAAATGATGAATCGTCAAACTGTATAACAAACGATGA
>JBGCDT010000262.1:0-4576 GCA_045105695.1 Saprospiraceae bacterium
AATGGAGTAGTGCATGTAATTGATGCGGTATTAGTTCCAACTACAATCATTTCAGTAGACGAAAATTATAACAATGCCTTCGGAATTTATCCAAACCCTACAAACAGAGGAATGGTAACTTTGGAAGGAATCACATTAGACAACGAAATAATTCAAATCTTCTCAATGGATGGTAAATTAGTAAGAGAGAATAGAGTCTCTGGAAACGTTATCGACTTGAGTGATTTAGAAAGAGGATGTTACCTAGTAACTGTTTTAAAAATCAACACGCATTTGACTACAAGACTTGTAGTTGAATAGTGAGTTTAGTTGAAGATGGGTTAGTTAAGACCACGGGGAAAGCGTTCCCCGTGGTTTTATTTTATACGGATATTTTTTAATCCGAACCAATGGATTCATTTTGCCCTAGTTTGATATCCATGCTCAATATTGACTATATTTACAGCTATGTTTAAAAATCTACTTCTTCTATTTTCCATCTTATTAGTTTCCATAGCCTCTCAAGCACAGTGTTGTGATTATACGATTAATATGACCGATTCATACGGTGATGGTTGGAATGGTGGACAGCTTGAAATCTTCATCAATGAAGAGTCGATAGGATTTTTTGCCGCTGAAGAATTTGGATCTTTTGAGACCTTTGAAGTGTGTCAAGATGATCAAATAGACTTAGTATATTCTTCAGGAGATTATGAAAATGAAAATCAATACCAGTTATTTGATGGTTCAGGATTAGTTGTTTTTCAAGACGGACCAGACCCTGAGATAGGAGATCCTTTTTCGGGCCTTGGCGATTGTGAGTCTATGGCTGATATAGGCGCTGTGCCTTGCACGGCTATTCCTTTAGACACTATGAATTGTTTAATAGGTGACAATACCGATCTACTTAATTCAGGTTTAAACCCGGGATGCGCGGATTATCAAGGCAATGATATTTGGTTTGAATTTACGGTTCCTCCTTCGGGAAATTATGTAATCAATACCCAATCGACAGGTGAAATAAATGACACTGGATTGGCGCTTTGGACAGGTGAATCTTGTACAGGTTTGACCCTAATCACCTGTGATGATGATGGAGGGTCGGATTATTTTTCTTTGACCTCTCAGTTTA
This sequence comes from Saprospiraceae bacterium, assembly GCA_045105695.1. Taxonomy (GTDB): domain Bacteria; phylum Bacteroidota; class Bacteroidia; order Chitinophagales; family Saprospiraceae; genus CALGLS01. The sequence goes on from JBGCDT010000262.1 coordinate 1,112, forward strand.
ATCAAGAACCAGGATCTACCGTATACGCTCAAGTCTGGGCCTATGGTGGAGGAGCAGATGGCACTTTTGAAATTTGTCTAAGTGATTTGGGAACGGTTAACCTAGAGTTCTCGGAATTACCGATTGTGGATATACATACTTTGGGACAAGAGATTGTAGATGAACCGAAAATCAATGCTTTAATGCGAGTGATGTACAACGGTCCTGGATCATTAACTTATGTCACAGATTCTGCCAATCAATATTACGGAACCATAGGTATAGAAATTAGAGGAAATACATCGGCAGATTATCCTCAAAAGCCTTTTGGAATAGAAACTAGAACAGAATTAGGGGAGAACAACAATGTACCTTTATTAGGAATGCCAGCGGAGAACGATTGGGTATTGTTGTCTAATTACAACGACAAATCATTTATGCGAAATATCCTTGCTCAGCATTTATTTGAAGAAATGGGAAATTATGCGCCGAGAGCCCAACTTTGCGAAGTTCTTATAGACAGCGTGTATCAAGGTATTTATTTGATAGGAGAAAAGTTAAAAAGAGATGCCAATAGAATTGACATTGCTAAAGTAACTTTAGAAGATAATGAAGGCGATGAGGTGACTGGAGGTTATATTATCAAATCCGATAACGCTTCCGATTGGAACAGTTGGCAGACCAACTATTCGCCTATTGATCATCCGGAGATCGACATCCGATTGATGTACGTTGATCCCAAACCTGAAGTGATAACAGATCAACAGAAAGACTATATCGCAGCTTATATAGATTCTATGGAAACTGCGATGTATAGCGATGAGTTTTTTGATGAAAATGTCGGGTATAGAAAATACTTAGACGTTCCTTCTTTTATTGATTATTTTTTGGTCAATGAAGTTTCAAGAAACAACGATGGTTTCAAGAAAAGTCGTTTCTATCACAAAGACAAAGCTTCTAATGGCGGGAAACTAAAAGCTGGGGCCACTTGGGATTTTGATTGGGCTTGGAAAAATATTTTCGGATGCTCTATTTTCGAGGCCACAGACGGCTCCGGATTTGCTCACCAGATAAATGACTGTTTCACGGATAATAATGCACCAGGATGGTACGTAAGGATGCTACAAGACACTTTGTTTACCAATGAATTGAGATGCGAGTACGATACGTATCGAATGGAAGGTAATATTTTAGATACGGAATATCTAAACAATTACATTGATAGCATTGCGGCTTTAGTAGAAAACGCTCAGGATAGGCATTTTCAGAAATGGCCTGTGTTGGGCATTGGAGGTCCAGCTCCAGAGGTGGGAGAAATACCTGCTACATTTGAAGGGGAAATAGAAAATCTAAAATCATGGATTGCGCTAAGACTCGCTTGGTTGGATGATAACATTCCTGGTACTTGCCATGGTGAAGTCGTTTCGGTAGCAGAAAATAGAATTAAGAACGTTTATGCTTTTCCTAATCCAAGTTCAGGAGCCGTGCAATTTGAAGGTATCCGCGCGGGCAGTGAAATAGAAATTTTCACTAATACGGGACAAAAAATAAGTCAAGAAATTTCAAATTCTATAGGGTATAGCTATCGCTTTTCCGAGAGTGGAATCTATCTCGTGCGCTTCTTAGAAAATGGAATTCCTTATCACTCTGAAAAAGTAGTGATTGAAAAGTAGTTTTCTACTAATTTAGCACTCATGGGAGTAAGAAATAATTACAGATCGGGAATGCCAGTGCCGGAAGCATTTTTTAAAGATTTGGCGCATGGATTCAAGGCTTTAAAGCATTTCTTTCTTCATGGTTTTAAGGTAAAAACGATCTATGTTTTTCCAGATTATCCGAGTAAAAAAACGAGTATTTTTAAGGTAGCTGACGTAATAAAAAACAACCTGACCAACGGATCAAAAAAGAACGCTAGACTATATGTTTACTGGGAAGATAAAACACTGGGCAATCCAGATAAGTACCTTTCAGAGGGGGATGAGCAAAAGAAGATACTCAACTATCATTGTCGTGATATCAGCAAAGAGAAGGTAGATGCTGCGATTCAAAAAGTTTTTGGTTATTCCACCTTTGTTCGACCCAATGAATTTGTAGGAAAAGCGGTTGAAAAAAGCGACATCAACGCCATGCATGACGGGCGGACGGTAGAATTGCCTCTGACCGATACAGAACCTGGAAAAATCTATCAAATATTAATCGATAATAGTATTTCGGAGGAAGAGGTATTGGATTACCGAATTCCTATTGTAGAGGAAGCTTTAGATTTTGTGTATTTGAAATATAAGAAAAGAGAGATTCGTTTTGACAACGTCACTTATAAAGTGGAAATGAAAGACGCGACAGCGGTTTTCAGCGCGGATGAAATCCGATTGATCAATGAATTCGCCAAGGAGTTTGAATTAAATTATGGTGAATTGGATATTTTAAGAGACAAGCAATCCAAGAAAATTTATATTATCGACGTCAATAAAACGCCTTATGGACCACCAGCTGGGTTGGATAAGGAGAATAGTAAGATTGCGATAGAAAGAACCGCAAAGAAGTTTAAACAAGCCTACCTCTAACTACCTCCTAGAATCTCGATTTCGTGAATATTCCATGCCTACCATAGCAGCCATTTTCTCTAGATTTTCTTCGATAATTTGTCCGTTGTCATCTATTACTTCAAATTCTAAAAGTAGTTTTCCGAAAGGTTTAAATCCGAACCCATATTCGAAAAGCACCTCTGTACCCTCTCCTTGAAATACGGAAGAATAAGAGACATTTCCCTTGGGGTTACTATCTGAAATTTTATCGATATCGGTATAACTATCAATACGGAAGAAAAACAACTTTTCATCCTGCATATTGTATACCGTTCGGGCATTGATCCCTTTCATTTTTTCCACTTTTAAAAACGGAACACCATCTACAGTAACGATCCCTTTTTTGAATTTTACTTTAGGGTCTTTTTGAGCGTAAGACGATACAAAAATAAATAGGGACAGCAAGATAAGTAAGGTATGTTTCACAATTGAAATGGGATTTTTGTTTAAAAACAGACGCCAAATATAAGAAGTTCTTTTGAATTGAAATCTACAAATCACCCAAATGGGTGAAGCTGATCGAAGGCTTTTGAAGGAAATTTATCAAAAAAAACAATGGCAGTAATTTCAAGAGAAAGTCTATCTGTTGGCAGAACAGGTTCAGCATGGGTAGACATCATCATAAGATATCGAATTAATTTCAGCAGTAGCGAAGTAGGCACTGAATACACGGAAGAATTTGATCTTCACCCGTACGACAGCGGTCCTTTTATTCCAAAGAAATTAATTCATTTAAAAGCGGATGATATTTTGATAGCCGAATCTGGGAATATGGATCGTGAGCATAAGTATCGACTCACGCGTACTTTATTGAATGAGGATAAAAACTCTAAGGATGAAATCTTTTCATTTATTGCTGTAAAACCAGTAGCTAGAACCGCCTATGGAAAAACTCCAATAT
>JBGCDT010000263.1:0-17962 GCA_045105695.1 Saprospiraceae bacterium
TCCCCAGTCCACCCCATGCGCTCATCTCGTTGAGGACAATCAGTTGGTACATCCAGGAAGTTACCTTTTTGTCCCCACTCAATATTTTGTTGTAGTTGATTAATCAAAGGATTAGAACATTCAAAGCTTCCCGTTTTTTCCTTTTTCGAATAAATGGCGATACCTGTAATTTGATTGGGAGAAATAGGTTCTTCTACTCCTTCAATTTTTACATAACGGAATCCATGAAAAGTAAAATGAGGTTCAAAAATTTGCTCTTTATTATCCTTAAAGATGTACTGCACTTTTTGACCGGCAGTTCGTAGATTAGCAGTGTAGAAATTACCTTCCTGATCTAAAACCTCTGCATGGTGGAGCGTGATGGTATCGCCTCTTTTCCCTTTGATTTTTAGCTCCACCCAACCTACTAAGTTTTGTCCAAGGTCTGCGACCAGTTCTCCTTTTGGAGTGCGAAATATTTTTTTAGCTGTAATAGTTTCCATCTTTCGAACAGGTACACCTTCTGTACTAACCAGTCTACTTTTTGAATGATTTACTTTGCGAACTGGGTTCCAGTTACGATCGTTGTAACCGGCTTCCTTCCAACCCGTTTTCTCTAAGCGGGCGTCATAAATTCCTCCATCATAAATTCCTGACATTACAATAGCCCCTGTGGACGCTTTCCAGTTTTTGTCAGAAATGATGGTTTCTGTCTTTCCATTTTTATACGTGATTTCTAATTGAAAAAGTAAAGCTGTCTTAGTACCATAAACTTTATTCCAGCGATCTTTAGAATCAAACTGCCCTCTAAACCAACCATCTCCCAGGCGAACGGCTATTGCGTTTTCCCCTTTTTGTAAGAGTCTTGTTACATCATAAGTTTGATACTGCAATCGTTTGTTATAGGAAGTCCAGCCTGGGGTGAATAATTCATCTCCAACTTGCTTACCATTTAGAAACGCTTCATAAAGTCCGTGAGCTGTGATGTACAATCGGGCTTTTGTAATACTATTGTTAAGCTGGAATTCTTTTCGAAGTAGTGGGCTTGGGTTATAGGCATTTTCTCTTTCTTCCAAGACAGGTTCTATCCATTGAGCAATCCATTCAGAAGTATCTAGCAAAGCCATTTCCCAGTGAGCGATTTCGCTCCAGTTGCTTTCTTCCTTTTTATTATTCCAGATTTTTGCGCGCCAGTGATATTCTTTTTTAGGTTTTAATTTTGGACCTCCGTAAGCTATGTGAATGGATTGGTCACTTTGTTGTTTTCCAGAATCCCAGAGTAGTGCTTTTCCTGTTTTTAAATCATTACTTTTTTCAGCAACTTGAATTTGGTAAGCAACTTGTAGGACGGCTCGCTCATTTTCTCTCGCAGAAAGCTGCCAACTCATCCGAGGGTGCGGAGTAGCAATTCCATTAGGATTTACTTTGTATTCACAACGTAGATTGATTGGTGAATTACTTTGCGCAATTGTATTGTTAGAAAGTAGAAAAAGAAAGACAATGTATGAGAAGACAATTTTATAAAACTTCATCGGAGGGAAATATAATCAGGTTTACGTAAATTTCAATTTCTTCAAATAGGCAGCACCAGCCTTTGCGCTTTCCATAGGAGAAGTATTTTCAAATCGTTCCTGCTCCATGAAAAAATGTTCCATACCATTATCCACAGCGACTTTTAGAATCTTTGAAAAATCAATACTACCTGTTCCTAAATCACAAGAAGCATTTTTCTCCTCCGCAGCTGCATTTTTACTGCGGTCTTTGATATGGCAGAGTTTGAAGCGATTAGAATATTTCTTTAGAAAATCAATTGGATCTGCTCCTCCGGTTACAACCCAGTATAAATCCATTTCATAAAAAACCAATTCCGGATTTGTATTTTCCATAAGGAAGTCGTGCGGTATCATTCCAGCGAAAGCGCGGAAAGTGTAATCGTGATTATGGTAGGCGAATTTAATTCCTCGCTTTTTACAAATGGCACCACATTCATTAAATCTTTCAGCGACCCGTTTCCAATCGTCCGTACTTTTCTGAGGCCCAACCCAGGGACAGACCAAGTACTTCATGCCAATACTGGCAGCCTGATCTATTTTAGCCTCAAAATCATCGCCTATAGAGCAATGACTCGCAGACATTTTCAAACCAAGATCATCTAAATAGCTTTTAAAATCAGAAGCATCCATTCCCCAAAACATGCCCTGATCTCCTTCAAAGCTTTCGATTTCTTTGTAGCCATATTCAGCTAATACTTTGAGTGTACCTTTTGGATCTTTGGGAAATACATCTTTCAAAGTCCAAAGTTGAATACCAAATGAATCTAAACGTTTAGGAGCCAAAGCAACGGAAGAGCTATTCATACGTTTACTCTTACACGAAAGGAATGGTAATAGTAAGGTTCCAGCGATTGATTTACCTGTAAGTTTTACAAACTGGCGGCGACTTTTCCTCATGTTGAATTTATATGTACTAAAGTAAAAATGAATAATCTTACCCAAACTTAGTCATTGCATAGGGTTTGCCCAAAAGTTTGTAGAAACAAAGCAGTGCTTTCGTAGAAACATATTACTTTTATCTTTCGTTTATTCCAAATTACTCCTTTGTCGTTGTGACTAAATATCAACGATCCTTCAAACTTAACGCAAGCTCAACCTATGGAAACTGTTTCCGCAGCTAATACAAACTCTTTTCACCTTATTAAAGCCTTGATGCAGAGTAGCCTTCGCTACTCACTTACGGCACTGTTCCTCTTTTCTGTTATATGGCTTTCAGGCCAGGTAACTATTACGGGAGTCATCGTTGATGAACATTCAAAGGAACCTGTTCCTTTTGCGAATGTATACCTTCAGTCTAATCCGACGAAAGGAGTCTCTGGTGATTTTGATGGAAATTTTGAAATTACTTTTGCTACTGCACCTGATGTCTTGGAAGTCTCTGCTTTGGGTTATGAAACTTATGTGCTGAATTATGATGGCACCAATGTCTTGAAAGTGGAACTAGAAGCTTCTGCATTGAACCTGGCAGAAGTCGTCGTAACCACCAGCGGCGAAGACCCCGCTTACGGCATCATGAGAAAAGTGGTCAAACGAAAAGACAAAAACAACAGAGCTAATTTCGATGCCTACTCTTGTGAGGTCTACAACAAAATGGAAGTAGATCTTATCAATATTACGGAGGAGTTTAGAAATATGAAAATCAATAAACCTTTTGGATTCATATTCGACCACATCGACAGTACTTCTGAGGAAGAACCTTTTCTGCCTTTGTTTGTCTCTGAAGCCTTGTCTGATTTTTATTCTTTAAGAAATCCTAAAAAAGAAAACGAGCAAATTAAGGCACTTAAAGTTGTTGGAGATTATGAAAATGAAAGTGTTGGACAATTGCTTGGAGTAGCAGAAGTTCAGTTCAATGCCTATGACAATTGGATTGACTTGGTTGGGAAAAAATTTGCTGGTCCAGTTGGTGACAATGGTACTAATCATTACCGATACTATTTAATTGACACCGCCTTTATTGATGATAAATGGTGTTATCAGATTCAATACTTTCCGAAGCATAAAGGAGTGAATGGTTTTTATGGTGACCTTTGGGTACACGATACAACCTTTGCTATTAAGAAAATAAAAATGCAGTTATTGTCAGAAGTGCATTTGAATTTTATTGAAAAACTTTCCATCATTCAGGAATACCAGGCGCATAGTGATTCGCTTTGGGTTCCCAAAAAAGATTACATAACTGTAACGTCTACTACCGTCACCGCCCCTTTTGTTCCACAGATTTTTAAGAAACTCCGAGAAAACGCTCCCGGGGTTCAGGCCAAACGGAATACGACTTATAGGGATTTTAAATTTGATGAGGCTATCGTAAAAGAGGGAGTGAAGAAGGAGGTGAAAATTCTACCCGACGCCTTTAAAAAGGGAGATGATTATTGGGCCAAGAGCAGGCACGTACAGTTAAAAGAATCGGAAGAGACCGCTTACTTTCTAATTGATACGATAAAGGAATTACCCGTCATTGATATATGGGAAAAAGTAACTACGACTCTGTTTACCGGATACGTTGCTGGAAAGTATATCGAAATCGGAAACGTCTATGATTTTCTATCCTCTAACAACATAGAAGGTTTTAGAACTAAGTTCGGATTTGCGACTAGTACAGGTATTAGTAAGAAGTTCATGATAGGTGGATATGGTGCTTATGGTTGGGAAGATAAAAAATGGAAGTACGGAGCTGACTTTGTATACATCTTCAATAAGGGACCTAGGCGAACGCTTGGATTTGGCTATATTAACGATTATAGTCCTACACCGAACTTCAATCCGAATTTTAGCTTAGGAGGTTCTGGTATTGGGTCAAGTTATTTTTTACGAAGAGACATTCCGTTCAAACTATTAGCAGTCGAACACATTGCAGTAAATTATTTTCATGAATTGAAAAATGGATTTTCAGGACGGTTTACTTTATCGAATGAAAAGATCCGGCCCCTATTTAATTTCTCATATAGAGTAAATGACGTTACTTCCATAACTGATTATGAGAATACAGAAGCAACGGTTGAACTACGCTACGCTTTTGATGAATTATACATCACTGGAAATTATGGTCGGGTTAGTTTAGGAAGTAAGTTCCCAGTAGTATCCTTAAAATACACAAAAGGCTTCTTAGGTATTTTAGATAGTGACCTGAGTTATCATTCCTTGGAAATGACGGTGACAGACAAATTGCGCTGGGGATCCATTGGTTATTCCAGAGTTCGACTAACTGGTGGATATATGTTTGGAGAGGTTCCTTTTATTAATATGTTTGTACCAGTTGGGAACGAAGGATTCATTATGAATCAGACTGGTTTCAACTCCATTGCAGAGTATACTTTTGCGATGGATCGCTATGCAAGGGTAAGTTTAGATCATCACTTTGATGGATATATTTTGCAACTGATTCCGTTTTTACGGAAAGCACGATTGAGATCTGTCGCTAACTTTAGAGCGATCATTGGAGACATGAGTGAAGCCAACAGAGAGAAAAATGCAACCAATTTTTTTGAGAATACAACAGAGGATGATCCCGTTCGGATTCGTATTCCTAATAGAGAACCTTTTATGGAAGCCAGTGTCGGAATAGAAAATATTTTCCGCTTTTTCCGCTTCGATGCGATCTGGAGATTGAATTATAATGGGGATGTTCCTGGGACGCGGTTTGGGATTCGGGGGAGTATACATTTTACGCTGTAGTAAAATTGTTATTCTACAACAACGACTTTCGCAACATGTAAAAGTATTGTTATGCTTTTACATGTTGTGTTTGATTAATCCTGTTTGGACTTGTACTCCCAGAAGTCAGAGACTAAATTCACCCCCACACCGCCTCCGACATAGCCCTTTTCATTGATTGAAAAGCTGAAAGCACCAAATCTTCCGCCACCCCCAAAATCAGCTATTTCATTCCATTCATCTAAGACTGGTTCGTAAGACCAAACACTTTTAGAGAAAAAATTTCCAAGAGATTCTCCCGTTCCCATATATCCTAAATTACCAATTGTAAAGGAAGTGGTTTCAAAGGTTTGGCCACCGGGCAAACTGCCTTTCAAAGTCCATTCATCTAGACCCGGATCATAACTGTAAAAATTGTCTAGACCTGCCCCTCCTCCTCCTCCAACATAAGCTTTGTCATTTACGACAAAAGAAAGCATGTTTAGTCCAACGGTCATTCCTGGGTAGCTACTGACCTCAGTCCATTCATCGGAAATTGGATCGTATTCCCAAAAATCTTGATAGCTATAGTCATTGCTAAGAATAGTGCCGATACCAGCATATCCTTTTCCATTTCCTGTAGAAAAACCGACTGCAGAAAGTCGTGGAAGCCCCGGGAAGTCATTTAAATCTTCCCAAATATTGTTAATTAGATTATATCTCCAGCACTTATTTCCAGGCATTTCTTCAGCATCTGAGGAGCCAATCATGAAATAGACATGGTCATCAATAACAAAATATGATTTTGTTAACAGCAAAGGACCAGGTTTTGAAGGCCCCTCTGTCCAGCTATCATTTTCAGGATCGTATTTCCACAAAGTATTATTAGCATAAACATATCCTTTCCCATCATGAGAAAACGCAGGTAGAAACAATGCAAAATCAATAGGAATATCAGCTCTTGGATTCCAAATGTTTTCTAGATTAGATTCCCATGTTCTTACTTCCCCATAAATAATCTCTGTTCCAAAATTAGTGACTAAGTAAGAGCGATAATAATAAAGTGTTTTGTCTTCCAGGTTTTCTATCGTTCCCGAAAAAGAACCATCTGATTCTGGGATACCTATATTAATAAAAGGGTCAGTATCAATTGTCGGAAGTGTATTGTTAGAAGACCAGCAAAACCCGTGTTGATCAACAGTTATTCCAAAACCCAGACAACAGAAAGAACCAGTTATCGTAGCTTCTCGAGCAGTGGTATATTGAAGGTCACCCGTAGCTACAGTAATATTTCCAGTGGTAAAACTTTGAATATTCCCATAAGTAATGGATTCACTGGTTTCTGCAAAAGCTCTGATATTATAAGTTGTATTCACTTCTAGGTTAGATATCGCTGATGTAAAATCACCATCACTATCTTTTCCGCCCTGATTTATTATTCCTTCGTTGAAGGCAAGGGTAGGATCATCTGTAGAAGAAGACCAGATGTGACCATGCTGTATAACCACATCATTTACGATGCCAGTGATTTTGCTTTTGACAGAAGCAGATTTCACATCTGTAAGCATTACAGTTCCAGTAGAGACATCCAGAAAATCTTCTTTATCAAGGTTCCACTTTTCACAGGAATTCAAAAACAGTAACACAAATAGAAAGATTAATTTATTCAAAAGACTAATAACTTTATTTTCAGACATCATAATTTTTCTTTATTAGGAGTATACTCCCAGAGATCAGCAACTATTTCCTGTTCATTAATATTAACACCAAAACCAACATAACCTTTTTCATTCGCCACAAAAGATATTGGATCTCCTCTTTGCAATCCTGGATAATTTTCACGTTGGCTCCAGCTGTTTCTTTCCATATCGTATTCCCAAACATTTCGATCAGTTAAAGTCGTTGCAATGAAATATCCCTTTCCGTTCATACTAAAACTTGTAAACCCTGTCGGAAAAATATCTGTTAACAAATCGAATGGTCTTTGTTCCCAGCTCTCATCATTCACACTATAAACCCATAGGTCAAGATCAGAACTTACCTGACCAAACCCTATAAATAATTCATCTTCATCGGAAAAAGAAAAATTTGCTACTCTACCAAATGCAAATGGAATTGATATTTCTTGCCATGAATCCTCGACAGCATCGTACTCCCATAATTCAATAATACGCTCATCAGGGTTATAAATTTCAAGACCTAAGCCTATATAAGCTTTGTTTTGGATTGTTTCAGAAACAGACGTGAATTCCATTAGTGGCCCTGGATATGCTGCTCGCTCAGACCAATCGCCTTCCACTCTATCATAGGCCCAGAGATCATTGTCAATATTACCGGCACCTGTCACAGTGTAAACAGTTTCACCAATAGAAAATCCAGCACCAAAAAAATTAAATACTCCACTCGGACCATTCAAGCCGTTCCAGGAATCAGATATTGGATCGTATTCTAAAAATGAATTCGGCTGAGGGTCTCCAGCACCAACATAACCTTTGTCTCCCAAGCCTGTCGCATAGCTTCCTATCCTCGCATAAGGAGCATTTGCCTTACGTGTCCAAACATCTCCTTTGAAAAAGGACCAAGTTTCTCCGTAGAAAACTTCTTTTCCCAACTGAGCGAAAGCACGGTAATGGTAAGTCGTCAACGGTTCTACATTATCTAACCTTTTATGAAAGTTTTGATCTGTATTTAATAAACCCAGGTAAAAAACCTCATCCATTTCTACAGTCGGAGAATCATTCTCCGTAGAGAGAACAAAACCATATTTAGAAATTAATACACCTTGTTGTAAACCACTTAGCTGTCCAGACATTTCAAAACCACCGATAAAAAAATCAACTGGGCCAGTTTCTACTATAAGATTATTTTCACCAAGACTTACTTCCAGAATTTCTCCATAGTACGGTTCTTCTTCATTTTCTAACAATGCAAATGCACGCACATAGTAAGTCGTGTTCAAGGTCAATTCACTTATCGTATTTGTAAAAACACCTCCATCAAAAGTAATCCCCAGTGAAGATAGCTCAACGTCAGGTCCACCAATTTCTAACAATTCATTTACGCAGGAATAAATATGTCCGTGTTCTATGATTTTTCCTTCTTCTAGGCCTTTGATTTCACTTTGTATCGTTGCGGAAGTTCTAGTGTTTTCTAATAATGCTCCGGTGACGACAGACACAAAGTTTTCCTTATCTAAGTTCCATTTTTCACAGGAGATAGAACTTAGCAGTAAGCTAAATAACAGGGTCGGATATAGTATTTTTTTCATTTGTTTATTATTTCGAGTGAGTAAGTGGCTACTCGATATTTATGATTCTGCTAATCAGTTTCTGGAATATATTCCCAGATATCTTTAAGACCAATATTGCCCATCATAATATATCCTTTTCCGCTGAACGAAACTCCAACTGCATTTGACCGAGCTATTCCTCTAAAGTCTGCTTTTTGAGTCCAGGTATCCATTTGTGGATCATATTCCCAAAAATCAGATAAGGCTTCAGGTATCTCATTTGATCCAGTGCCAATGTAACCTTTTCCATCAATCGAAAAACCTACAGCTTCGGTTCGAACTCCTCCTCCAAAGTTGGCCCTCTGAGTCCAGATATCTGATTGTGGATCATACTCCCAAAAATCAGATAAGGCTTCAGATATCTCATTAGATCCAGTGCCAATGTAACCTTTTCCATCAATCGAAAAACCTACTCCCGTAGCTCGTTCGATTCCACTAAAATTTGCTTTTTGAGTCCAAGTATTCGCTTGTGGATTGTATTCCCAAAAATCTTGTAAGACCTCAAATGTACCAGTATAACCAGTGCCAATGTAACCTTTGTCCTCTATTGAAAAACCTACTCCACTATGCCTTGCTTCGCCATTTAAGCTGGCTTTCTGAGTCCATGCATCCATTTGTGGATCATATTCCCAAAAGTCCGAAAAGGCTTGGGTTCCATTATAGCCTGTGCCAACATAACCCTTATCGTTAATCGAAAATGTAGTTGCACCTCTCCGAGCCATTCCCCCAAAGTTGTTTTTTTGATTCCAGATATCTGTTATAGGGTCATATTCCCAGATGTCTTGTAAGTACTGTACAATGGTGAACCCAAGTCCAAAATAAGCCTTCGAATTAATAGATAAAAAAGAAGGCTCAACTCTTGATTCACCCGGCAAATCCATTTTCCTCAACCAAATATTTTCAACTGTAAAACATTCTTCCTGACCATAAAGAACAAGCCCACCTATATTCAAATAGGGACGAATAAAAGTACAATGAGATTCAAGGTCTGTCAATAGTTCTGTAAATATGATTGGGGTTCCATCAGCTATCGCACTGCTTTTAGATATAAAAATAAACTGGTCGTCTTCAATATTGGGTTGCGGTTCAACTCCCCAAACAATTCCATAATCAGCTATAATTACACCTTGTTCAATATTAGATATCGATACCGTTACTTCTACCTGAAATTCATCTGAAATTTGAACTAAATTAGCAAAGCTCTCCACAACGGCATCAAATGTAATTGTATTGTTAGTAAAAGTTTTTACTTCGCCATAAACAGGCCGATTCCCATCCAAAGCGTAGGCTCTAAAATAATAAACCACGTCGGGAGCAAGCTTTTCGAGTGTACTTGAAAACGTGCCATTCCCTCTCTTCAAAAAAGTAGTTTGTCCGTCCTTATCCACAAGAGTAGGTATTTCATTAGTGGAAGACCAGACATGTCCATGTTGTTCAACAGAACTTTCTGAAATAAGTCCTTTGACTTCACCAAATACGATAACATCTAAACTTGTTTCTCCCATTTCAATGCTACTTGATGTAATTACTTCTAAAAAATCCTTTTTCTCCAAATCCCATTTCTCACAAGAGGTTTCTAACAATACAATTGTAAAACAAAGAAGCAGTACTAAGAGCACCTTTTTATAGATTCTCAGAGGGAGTTGGCTACTATTTTTCATATGGTTTCTTTTCAAGTCCATTTATCTAGTGACGTATTCCCAAAAATTAAAGCGGCCAACGAACGCACGCCCTTCAGTTGAAAAGCCGGAGAATCTAGATGCATCACTAGCTGGTATATCCGTCAATTGTTTCCAGGAATCTTTTTGAGGATTATATTCCCAGAAGTCAGTGAAATCCCCTATTGCTGGATTATAACCTAATCCCATATATCCTTTGTCTTCAATGGAAAATCCAGTAGCTAGATACCTGCCGTCTCCTTCGAAGTCTGACAATTGAGTCCACGAGTCTCCTTGCGGGTCATACTCCCAAAAGTCATTATATACTGTAAAAGAGGGAAACGAAGCACTGATCCCTGTACCTACATAAGCTTTGCCACCTACCGAAAATGCAACAGCCCGATTCCGAGCATCCCCACCAAAATCTGCTTTTTGTGTCCAAGAGTTTTGTTCTGGGCCATACTCCCAAAAGTCATTTTTGTTTGTCCCCCCAGCGGCACCTAAGCCAACGTAACCTTTTCCATCAATCGAAAACCCTACAGCGTCGGAGCGAGCATCCCCAGGAAAGAAAGCCTTTTGTGTCCAGGCATCTGTTTGTGGATCGTATTCCCAAAAATCTGCAAGGGGCTGAAAGGTGGTGGAACGCCCTGTACCCATATAAACTTTACCATTAACCGAAAAGCCTGTTTGACTACTACGAACGACACCTCCAAAGTCTTCTTTTTGTGTCCAAGAATCTGTCTGAGAATTATATTCCCAAAAATTAGATTCTTCGTATCCACTGATGTAGAGAAGGGCATTATCTAAATTAGAAAAACCTTGTGGTCCATCATTAAAGCCCATCAACAAGTCAGGAACACTTGCTCGTGGAATCCAAATGTCATATAAATCTCCATTGAATGAAAGCACCTCTCCATATACCGTATCCAATATAAAAGTAGTGGGATGACGAAGGATCCCAAATGCGCTTAAATAAATAGATACTCCCAACTCTAGACTATCTATTTTTATTGAAAAGGGAAGATCAGAACGTTGATTGCCCAAGTCTTCAAAGTTATCTTCAAGACTAGGTGTTTCATTTTGAGTAGACCAACAAAAGCCATGTTGAATGGCGATCAAACCTGTTGTAGTACCACTTATGTGACCATATAAATCAAAGTTTTTTCCTCCAGCATAGTGGATAGAGTCTGTGAAAACCATTCCGCTATTTGAATTCCAGGTAAGAACTTCACTGTAAAAAACAAGATCATCTAACACTGCAAATGCAACAAAATTGTATTGGGTACTAGGAACAAGTTTATTGAGTTCAGAAGAGAAAGTCGTGAGGTCTTCTGTATCTTTTATTCCTAAAGATTCTATTCCTTCATTATCATGTATAGTAGGTGTTTTAGAATTGGAAGCCCAAACAAAACCATGATCTGAAACTTGTCCAACTCTGAGACCTTTGATTTCACCAGTGAGTCTTACCGAGCCTAGGGAAATGATCTCAAGGTTACTTAGTTCAACAGAAATAAAGTCTTCTTCATCTAGGTTCCACTCTTCACAAGCAAATAGTGTGAGTATAACTAGAATAAAAAAGCGTTTTTTTTGAAATAAGCTTTTCATGGTTTTTTGTTTATTCTTTTCTTTTAACTCATTCTTTATTTTGGTAAATAATACTATCAATTTCTGCTTCCATAACTGTAGGAGGTAAAATTCCATTTTCAATTTTGTAAGCAACCAACTCTCCAACTTTACGGGCTTGAAGTTCTGTATTAAATCCTTTGTTGCCAGCAATTCCAGGTTTTGTAGCTTGGTGAATATACTTTTTACCATTTCTTAAAATATCATATCCCCAGCCGTTTTCCCCTGGAAATGTTTTTACTACTATTCCAGTAGGCACTTTATCTATCACCCTATCAGATGTTTCTTTAGAAGCCAATCCTTTAGTATTCGTTTCGCCACAACTCCCCGTTAAAATTAGACATCCGATAGCAAAAACGGAAAGTAGCCATCTTCCATCTTTACTCCTTTTTCTAAATTCGAAATTCTTCTTTATGTCTATAAGTAACAAATTAGCGAATGCCATATTTCTTTTTTTTCTCTTCTGAAAAGGCAGGCAATGGATTTTGCGCTAGTTGTTTTTCTACAGAAGTCGGCGTTGGAGACAGGTACGCAGTGTACTCTGGTCCGTAGGTTAATATCCTCGTTCCATCTGGTGAGAAAGCCGCTCCGATGACTTTTGTTATTTGTTCATTGATATTCATGATTACATTTCCCGTACGGTCCCAAAGTTTTGCAGTCCCATCTTCTGATGCCGTTAGAATTGTTTTGCCATCTGGCGAAAAACTAGCGGAGTTTACATCCCGGGTATGTTGGTTTAGTTTAGAAAGCAGTTGTCCTTTTCTATTCCAAAGGATAGCGGTATTGTCTTTCGACCAGGTCAGTATGGATTCTCCATCTGCTGAAAAAGTAGCTCCTGAGACTACATCAGTATGTCCTTTTAGAACAGCTACTTTCTCTCCTTTCAAATTCCAAAGAATAGCAGAATGATCTGCAGAAGTTGTCAACATCTCTTTACCATCAGGTGAAAAAATAGCAGTTGTAAGATAATTGTTATGGCCTTTCAACAAGGCAACGGTTTCTCCGGTTTTTCTCCATAATCTGGCCGTCTCATCAGCAGAGGCGGTCAAGGCATAGGCTCTGTTTTCTGAAAAAGAAGCATTGTAGATGTAGGACTGATGATCTTTTAGGATGCCCATAAATTTGCCGAGATTCGACCAGACTCTTACTGTTTTGTCAAGACTACGAGTGAGTAGGTACTTACTGTCGGAAGAAAATTCAGCGGAAACAACCGGGGCAGTATGTCCTGCCAAATCAGCGATAAATACTCCGCTGTCATTCCACAACTTAGCTGTGTGATCTCTTGCAGTAGTAACAATATTTTTTCCATCAGGAGAAAAGGCAGCACTTGTTACTGCATCTGTATGACCTGATAAAACTGCTTTCTTTTTACCTTGTTCACTCCAAAGGACGGCGGTCTGATCAGCAGCAGTCGTTAGTATGTTCTTTCCGTCAGGCGAAAAACAAATGGATAGAATGGCTCCAGTATGGCCTTCCAAACTAGCCAGTACTTCTCCTTTCAAGTTCCATACTTTTGCAGTTAGGTCTCTGGATCTGCTTAACACTTTTTTTCCATCAGGAGACCAGATAGCTTCCAGAATAATATCTTCATGCTTATCCAAAGCAACTCTGTACTTACTATAGACGGCATCTCCAAAAGCTCTTTTCACCAAAGGAGTTGCCTTCTCTCTATTCAACGTCAGTGCCTTATGAGCCAGGGCCAAAGCATCTGAATAATTTGCGCGCTCGTTTTCCTGATTGGCGAAAAAGGCAAGACGATTAGATTCGGAAATAGAAATTTCTTTTTTGATGGCATCAATGTATCCGTTCTTCGATTTGTTGATCCATTCGATGGCTTGGTCAGATTGCTCCTTAGAGTTGTCTGGACAAATTTGAGCTGCCTCAAAATTGACGATAGCGTTTTCAAAATCTAATTGATTGTAAGCTTGTTTTCCTTTTTCAAAAAAGTCTGAGAAGCAGCCTTCTGTTGGGAAAGCATTCCCTATTTGCAAAAGCAAAACACCGAGGCTGATGAAAATATATTTTCGCATGATTGTTTTTTTCGGGAGATTATTTAAAACCTGGCAGTGAGTCGGATACCGGAAGTAGCTGGTGCAGTTTGTACAGGAAGTTGTATCATTGGGCGTAGTGTAACCTCGTTACCGTTGCAAAACTTCTTGTGAATTTTCAACTGCTTTTTATACTTCCCTCGTTTTACAAAATACCAGACGGCATCTGTAATCAATATTGCAGCTCCGGTATAACTTAAAATCAGATAGGCATGATGGTTACCATTAGCGTCATCATAAAAAGGTTCAGACTCTTCAGTAGATGAAGAATTAAGATAATCATTGTCGTAAATGTCATCGCGTCTGTCTTTAAAAATCTGCCCAGCACCAATAGACAAAAGTCCAACTCCTGCTCCGATGAGAAAAGGCATTTTATCCTTTCGGGTAAATGTAGGAGGATTGTTACAATCAATTGTCATTTGCAAAGCACCTCGCAATTCGACATTGATTTTTACTTCTAATTTTCCCTTAAGTTGTTTGTAGGTATCTACTAAATTTGTCCAGATAATACTTTTGCGACCTTCGATTTCTGTAGATAACTTTGACCCGATGAAGCCAGTTAATCCCTCTTCCATCGGATTTATTTCTTGCCCGTCAAGTGTGATACTGACGTTGACATTGTAAAATTGGTCAGCGTTATTTGGCTTCACTGGGAAGTAAATATTCAACTCTCCATCCTTCAATGCTATAGTAGCTTTGCTATTCGATTGGATGGCGGAAAGCTCATCCTTCGCTAAATTGATATTGGCTTGGAGAATATGTTCTTCTGCTTGTAGTAGATTGACTTGAGCAATGCTGCCTGTAGTATATAGGAAGCAAGCCAGCAAGACCAGCAGTCGGCAGGTGTTTTTCATGTTTTGGTTTTGTAGTGTTACTCTCTCTGTAAGATGTTACGAATATATAGTCTATTAGCTGTTTACCAATAGGTAGTAAATTATAACTTAGATTTACAATCTTGAATTTTGTTTTTCAAGGAACTGTCATTGGGCTTTATACGCAATGCTTTTTGATAATTTTCTAAAGCATATTGATAACCTTTTGCTTTGTAGAATTTATCTCCGTTGTTGACAAATTTATTAAAAGCTGTTTCCAGTTTTCCAGAGACGGTGTTGATTTTGCTATCTGCAAGATTATTGTTATAACCCAAAGTTTTGGCCTCTCGGAATGTCTCCAAAGCATTTACATAATAACTACTTCCACGGCTATAATACTCCTCTCCCTTTTTTATCAATTTATCAAACTGCCCTTTCACATCTGATTTAGACTCCGATTCTTTTTTTAATTTCAATGCTTCCGAATCATCAGGTCTGAAACCAAGTGCACTGGAAAACTCTCTGGCAGCAGCTATAAAATTGCTTTGTGCCATAAAGGTTTTTCCATTGGCCATAAAAGCATCATATTGTGCAGCAGATTTTTGTTCTTGCTCCTGACGCAGCATGAGAAGACTCTGCCTAGCTTCTTCTTCCTTTTGTAAAGCTATGGTTTCTGCCTTGGTCGCTTTCACATAAGAAGAATAGGCAAAAACGGAAGCAGCCATTGCCAAACCAAAAAGTAAAAATCCAGTAACGGCAGCCATGGTCGCCTGGTTTCTACGTTTGCGTTCCTGCGCCGCTTCTTCGCGGAGTTCTTCCATCTCTGCTTCTTTCTCCAGTCGATTTTTTTCTGCAATCAAACGCGCTTCTTCCTTTTTTCTTTTTCGCTTCGAGCGCAAAACAGGTGCGACTAATGTATCATGACTCAGTTCATAAGTATAGCCTCCCTTCATACTTGGCTCGGCTCTGAGTAAGTGACTGTCTACCAATTTTGCCAACAATGCTGGAGAGATATTAAAGACTTTAAAAACCTGACCTTCGTACATGTTTAGTCTTCGCTCTTCGTCTTCGAAGATTAATCCATCCTCAATTAATTTGCGCGCAGCAAGTATTTCTTCTTCTGTTCCTAGGTCATTAATTTGATTGTCGTAATAGTTTTTATAAACACTTTCAATATCTCCAAGATCATCTCTTTTGATCAATTTTATTTTTTCCTTGTGGACCTTTTGCTCTAAGGTTTGACATAAGATTTGAAGCTGAAAGGACTCTATTTTGTCCTGGCTTTCTTTAGTTAGAAAATCAAGAACGGCTTCGATCGTTTCGTCTGTATAATCGAAAGGATGGGTGATGAACTTTGAAGATTTTAAGTAAGCTGGATTTAGAATTGCGTCTTCTGCTTGCTCTGTAGTTAGTGCGCCGAGTTCGTAACAGTTTGATAAAATATCAGGTAAGTAATCTGCGAGTTGAGCAACATGACTCATTCTATCCGACCGGATAGCCATGATAATTTTGATGGAAATAGAATCGTGAAGGAACTCCATTTCTTCATCACTCAGGAAGTTAGAATCCTTCGCAAACTGTTGTTCAATGTATTTCCGGACCTTCTGTGGAATAGCGCTATTTAGAATCTCCACCAACTCCATTTTAAAAGCATTTACAGCTTCGTCAGGATAGGTGAACAATTCCTCAAATTGATCGAAAATCAATAGGAATCCTTTCTTATCAGGAGACTGTAGTTTTCTGTTTTTGAGTTGATACCAAAGCGAATTTTTGTCTTGAACTACTTTTTCTAAAAAGGAATTTTTCGACTGTCCCTTGCCGACGATTTGCTGACTGGTAGTCGCAGGTGTTTCTATCTTATCATCTGTGTAAGCACCAAAGCGAAAGGAGATAGAATCGTACAATCCTTCATTCTCAATCTTCGGAATCACCCCAGCGTTGAGTAGAGAACTTTTACCAAGACCAGACTTGGAGTACAATACAATAAGCTGCTCAACACTGACTAGCTGATAAAGGCTATCAATGTCCTGCTCTCTTCCAAAGAAAATATCTTTCTGATCTTTTGAGAAGGGCTGCGCTCCGGGGTAGCGGTATTGTTTTATTTGGTTCTTATCGCCTGTTTTCAAGGTGTCTGTATTGTAGGTTCTTCAGGTTCTAGGTGTTCACAAGTTACTAAAATGATGGAATATTCTTAGAACATTATTCCAATGTTTTCACTTCGTTCAGTAAATCCAGTAGTGATTTTCTAACCTTGTTTGTTTCTACCTCTGCGTCACTGAAATCAAGGATACCCTGAGTCATTCTTTTTTGCAATCGTTTGTGTCGGTTGGTCAACAAGATGATGTCATCCAATAAGTCTAACCCGTAGTCACCAATACTTTCCAGAAAATCTTTAACTCGGACAAGTGCTTCGTCAATTCTATCCTTCGTAACCAATTCGACGACCATGTCATAAATAGACTTTTTCCCAACAGAAGCTTCTTTGAGAATTCCTTCCTCTTCACATTTTTTATACAACTCGTCTATGAAGCCACTTACATTTTCAGGTAGAAATTTGATACTAAATTGTTCCCCGACCAAAGCCGCCATTTTTTCATCTACAGATTGATTGGCTGCGTAGCGCATAAAGTCACTATCAACATGAAGAGAAAGAATTCGGAGCAAGAGTTGTAAATACCATTTATGAAAAGGGATTCCAAGGAAGACTAAATTATGTGCTTTCTGTATGACGTGTTTCAATTCTTTGGGGATACTACGCGCTCCAAAAATCGAATTAAAAAAATCAAATAAGTCATCATGACTCAGAACCATAGACTCTTGAAGTTCGGTTGTACCAAAAAGATTGTAGACAAGTGGAGAGTCCTTGGAAGGCAACTTTGCCTTTGTCGTGGAAGAATGATTACGCCAGTAAAAATCTGATTTACTTTTGAAATTCAGCTTTTCGTAAACCTTAGTCAGCTTATTGTCCGGCGTCATCGAGATGATGAATTGAAAAGGAATCTGTGCGATTTTTTCTAATATTTTTTCCGCCTCTGGAAAGGATTGCTGATAGAAGTTTTTGATTTTATAATAGCTCTTTGTTTGCGCTCCTTTATTTTTGAAAAGGAAAAGATCTTCTTCAGGGTAGTGGTTTAGTATATCTGGATTGTTTGGAAACTGTAGAAAATCGAGCATAGCTTCGTCCAGCTTTTTGCCTTCAGACGAAGTAAAAACCTCAGGTCCTAAGAAGAGAATGCATTTGCCCTCGCGTATGGTATCTAGTGTGAATTCCCAATCGATACCCATTGTATCGTTTGTTATATTTGTCATAATATCTATCTATTTAATGCTTAAAGATAGAATTTTATGAATTAAAAAAAATTTTTAT
>JBGCDT010000264.1:0-7499 GCA_045105695.1 Saprospiraceae bacterium
TGAGACTCGATTAAAGTTTAAAGACATTGATCCTGACATTGAATTCTCTGGAGCCATTACGGGCTATGCCGTTACTGCCGAAGCACCTCAGGAAGGGGAAACGACGAGCTTTAGTCGTCTGACCATCTATATAGAAGTAGAATATATTGACCACAAAGGAACAGATACAGAACCCAAAAAACAGAAATTTAATTTCTTTGAAGATTTTCCAACCAATCAAAATCTACTAAGTATACAAGATGATTTGATTGACGATATTTTTGATGACCTGACGGAGAAGGTTTTCAACTGGGCTTTTAACAATTGGTAGAAAAATAAATATTATTTCTTTCAATATTTTGCAAGTCCGTCTATTTCGGTTGCCTACATCCTTGGCATTCCCACCCGCGTTCCGTAATTTTGACATCAGCAATGGACGCATTTAACTTTATACACTTTCTAAAAAATCCTGGTTATCTACATCAGGTTACTTTTCAGGAAATAAACAACCTGATTGAACAGTATCCCTTTTGTCAGAATTTACATTATTTGGCTTTGCGTAAAGCGCAATTAGAAAATCATAAAGACTTTGTAAAACGTCTACAACTCGCGGCAACCTACAGTCCCAATCGACAGTGGTTGTTCAAACAACTCAAAGAAACAGAGGTGCCTTTGGCCATGAGCGACGAATCAAGCGAAACAGACGAAGATCAAGAACCAATCACTCCAAGCGATGAAACCCTTCGCCCAGACAAAATCCATGACGATACTTCTTCCCCGGCTTTTCCTACTGAAAACAAGAATACGCTGGTTTATAAAGAAGTAGAAGCGCCTACTGCTGATTTGGAAAATGATATAAATGAAACAACTGAAGACGAGGATCAAGAAAATGATTTGCAAATAGAACAACCTGAAGATAATTTAGCGGATCCCCTAGACCAATTTCCTGACACTGCTGAAGAAGACACTATACCTTCCCACTCTATCTCTGATAATGAGCAAGACCTCAATACTTTGATGGAAAACACCGATGACTTAGAACCTAACCTTGAAAATCCGGAAGACATGAAACTCCCAGAGGACAAAGACAAAAGGGTCATCTACATGGAAGACTTAGTGGACAACGTTCCCCCGTTGGAAGAAAGTCATCCTGAGATGGAACCTGATGATAACAATGCTTTTACAAATCCTAATTTTGCACAATCTGAACCCGAGGAGGAAGCTCCTCAGGAATCTATTTCGGAAGATCACTTCAAAGAAGAAATCGGAGACGATATTCCTTTCGAAATAATTGATTCCAGAGAACTGGAGGATTTGTCCGAAGAGGAAGAGCATAACGAAGTTCCTTCCGAAGCTGAGATTAATGACGCAGAATCTGCTCAAGATGAATTGTCTTTTTTAGGATTAGACAAAGTAGACGAAGGACCAGTTGACGATTTGCCTAGCGAGTCAGAGCATCTTGTTGATGAAGAAACGGAACAGTTAGATCACTCCGCTTCTCCCGAAGAAGAGGAAGATCAGATACCTTTAGCTTCCATAGAAGAGGAAAATGAGGATGCAGATTTCTCGGAAGAGGAAGATTATTCAGAAGAGGAAACAACGGAGGAGGGCAACAAAAAGGACGATACTACCAGCATTGCTCCAATGCCTAAGTCCGCTTTTAATAGTTGGCGCCAAACCAAGGCAAGTAAGCCTATCAAAAAGAAGCCTAAAAAGTTGAAAAAGAATAAAGTTGAAAAAGAGTTTACTAAGGTGACAGAAGTAGCTGACCTTTTCAAAAAGGAAAAGAAGAAGAAAAAGAAAAAAAAGAAGGCTAGTAAAAAGAAACTGACGAAGCAGTTTGCCATGGAAAGTCTACTGGAACATGAAGATGTGATCTCAGAAACACTGGCAGAACTACTCGCTGGTCAGGGCCGACATAAAAAGGCCATCAAAATGTACCAAAGCCTAATCGAAAAAAATCCCGAAAAAAAGGAGGTATACCAAGGTCGCATTGAACAATTAAAAAATTAAACTTGTTCCTAATGGAGTTTAGTAAATGCTCGAATGATAAGCTCCGTTATGTCGACTAACAGACCCAAAATCCTTTCCTTTCCCCAGTCCTTAGCCCTACCTTTGTGTACGATGAAATTCGCAAATTACATATTGCTATTCTCTGTACTAACACTGCTATGTTCTTGTAATAGAGACGACGACGATGATGTTCCGCCAGATCCGATTGGAAAGGTGTTTGGCCAAGCTATGCATCATGATGAACCTATTCCCAACACGACCATTTACATCAAATATGGCGTCATGGAATTCCCTGGGATTGATCCGCTTCTATATGACGATCAAGTCACAGCCACTGGTCCTGATGCTACCTTCGAATTCAATGGCCTAGGCAAAGGAAACTACTACCTCTTCGGTGTTGGCTTTGATGAAGCCTGTCCTTGCGATGTTATCGGAGGAATACCAGTAGTTCTTCACAGTGATGAAGCTACTTTCGAGACCATCGTTCCTATTACTGAATAGATTTTGCTATCCACATAAATTTACCAATGCGCAACAAAGCATTCCCCCTACTTCTTTTATTGTCCACTCTTTTTTTTTTGAATAAAGGACAGTCACAAATCACCTTCCAGAACACCTACGGCTCTATCAATGGCAACCAAGGCAACACTGTCATTCTTACCAATTCCGGCGGCTACGCTATCGCTGGCTGGTATGATGTAGAATCGCTATTCACTGCCGAGTTTTACTTACTCGTTTTGGATGCCGAGGGAGATACCTTGTGGACTCGAACCTATGGCGCTGCCATCGATACCTCTGCTAATTTTGGAGCAAATGGAAGTGGCAACGAAGGTTTCAGTTTAATTCAAACCAGCGATGACGGTTTTCTTTTCATAGGAGAAAGACACGACACCCAAGCTTCACCCTCTGATGCCTATGCTATAAAAATTGCTGCCGATGGTGATCTTGAATGGGCACGACTCTATGGCGGATTTGATGATGAATATGGTTATGCTGTGGCGGAATCAGATAATGGTGATTATGCCATCGGAGGTTTTACGGAAACGGCTGGGGCAGGACCTAGGAATATGCTATTGATTAAAACCAATAATTTTGGAGATACCCTATGGACGAAAATCTACGGAGGCAGTTCCATTGATGCTGCCACAGATATGCAGCAAACTATAGACGGTGGATATATTCTTTCAGGTAATAGTTTCAGTTTTGGAGCAGGTGACTCTGATATGTATGTTGTGCGAACAGATGAAGATGGAAATATTCTTTGGCAAAAAACTTTTGGTGGAGAGCTGAACGATATTTGTCATGCCATTGCTCGGACAGAAGATGGTGGTTTTATTCTCTGCGGAGAGTCCCAAAATTTTGGCGAAGGAGATACTGATATTTACCTGGTCAAAATAGATTCGAATGGTAATTTACAATGGTCAAAAACCTATGGAGGGGAAGGCAAAGAAGCTGGTAATTCTGTATCTCAAACTTCCGACGGCGGCTACATAATAGCAGGTTATACCCGAGAGTTTGGGAGCGGTGGAGAAGATTTTTATTTGATTAGAACAAATGCTCAGGGAGAAATGCTTTGGGCTAAAACCATTGGAGGCACAGAAGACGATGCTGCCCAATCGGTAAAACAAGCAGCGGATGGTGGCTATATTATTACAGGTTACACCCGCAGTTTTGGAGCTGGTTTTTTAGACATCTATCTCGTCAAGACTGACAGCAATGGTGATAGCGGTGATTGTACTTCTTTTGCAAATCAGACCATCGAAAACGATGCGGCTACAATAGAGACTGTCGCGGAGTCCATTGTTGTTCAGGGGCTAGAGTTAAAACAAAGACCAACCTTGATGGGCTTTACCAATACAATCATTACCTCAGATAATTGCTTTAAAGTAAGCACTCATAATAACAATACACTTACATTTTCTATTTCTCCTAATCCAACGACAGATGTTCTCCACATCATTCCTAATACGGATCGCCTTATCAAGGGGCAAAACATCTCGATTTATAATTACCTAGGCCAAACAGTAATGACCTTTGCCGAAAGCGATAACCAACAAATCAATGTCTCTCAACTTCCTCCAGGTATATTTGTTTTGACTTTAGAAATAGAAGAGCAATTACATACTTATAAATTTGTAAAACAATGATTCAATCGTTCCTAAAAAACAAATCAAGTTTAAAGTCTAGTTGTATTTACTTTTTTGTAATTGCATTGTTATTAAGTGGATGTTCTAGCGACGACGAACAAGAAGGAACAAATGATAACTCAGATGGTTACCCAGCAGAAGTAAGTCAAATCATCACCACTAAATGTGCAACTGCCGGATGCCACAACGACATCAGCCGAGTAGCTGCAGCTGGACTATCCATGAAAACCTGGGATCGATTATTCGAAGGCAGCCGAGGTGGATCTGCTGTGGTCCCTTATAGAACAGATCAAAGTTTTCTACTCTTCTTTGTAAATACAGATCCTGAGAAAGGCATCGTCCTCTCCCCTACGATGCCTATCAACCAACCCGCTTTATCAGCTGAAGAATATACCATTCTAAAAGACTGGATCGAAGAAGGTGCACCCAACAGTGACGGACTCGTCAAGTTTTCAGACAACCCTTCACGAAGAAAATTCTATGTAACTAATCAAGGCTGTGATATGGTTGCTGTATTCGATGCAGAAACACAAACGCTCATGCGCTACATCGATGTTGGAAGCAGAGGAGAAATAGAATCACCTCACCAGGTCAAAGTTTCCCCAGATGGAAAATACTGGTATACCATTTTCTTTTCAGGCACAACCATTCAAAAATTTGATGCAACAGATGATAGCTTTGTAAGTGAAGCAGAAATTGGAGACGGCAGTTGGAATACCTTTAGACTTTCCTCTGACGGAAAGCGAGCTTATGTGGTCAACTGGAGTGCCAATGGATCTATCGCTGTGGTTGATTTAGAAAATATGACATTGAAAAGTACCATTACTGGAAACGGACTTTTCGAATGGCCGCATGGCTCTATGCTCAATGAAGCAGAAGACGTGCTCTATGTCACTGCACAACATGGTAATTTCTTTTACAAAATAGATCTGAACGACCTGGACAATCCTCAAGTCGAAAAAGTATCAATGAACGAAAGTTCTCCAACCACAATCTCCTGGCTCGACGGACATGAGATGGAGCTAAGTCCTGATGGTTCTAAGTACTTTGTTACGTGCGAAGAATCTAATGAAGTAAGGGTTCTGCAAAGTTCCAATGACAGTGTTATTGCAGTCATACCGACGGGCGTTTTTCCACAAGAGATTGCCTTTTCAAAATCTAAGCCTTACCTTTTTGTTACTTGTACAGAAGATTATCTCACCTATCCAGATCAGATTGGTTCTGTCTATGTCATTAACTACGAAGACCATACGGTGGTAAAAACAATCTTTACCGGTTTTCAACCTCATGGTATTACCGTAGATGACCAAGAAGAACGTGTTTATGTTGCTCATAGGAACGTTCGTGCAGATGGACCCACTCCTCACCACAGCACCGACTGCGAAGGTCGGAACGGTTTTGTTACCCAAATTGATTTGAATACACTAGAGTTACTACCAGGTTATAAGGTAGAGGTTTCGGTTGATCCTTATAGTGTTAGTCTGAGGGAGTAGTTCTTCTATCAATAATTGAATTTGTACTCAGTTCCTAAAAGAATGAATTCGCAGCTAAGTTTGATTCCAAAAAGATACGTTGGGTTCGCGATAAAAAGCCATTCAATTACGGAGCTATTCGATTATTCATTCATTCAAAATCAGAACTTTCTTGATTTTCCTCAAAAAAAAGCCGTTCTTTGCCAAACTATTTCAAAAATGTAAAAAATTACGAATATGACTACAATGATGGTTGTCCTTATCGCGCTGGTTTGTGTCCTTTTGATGGTCGCAATATTAATCCAGAATCCAAAAGGCGGTGGAGTTGACTCTACTTTCGGAGGAACAGCTTCCAACCAGATGTTTGGAGCAGCGAAATCTGCGGACTTTATCGAAAAAGCAACCTGGTATCTGGCTGCTGCACTTTTTATCCTTTGTATCATTACTACACTGATGGTAGGCGGTGGAAGCGGTGGAGAAGCCCTTCCTGATATGTTGCCTGGACAGTAATCTATGTAGTAAATTGCTTTGCCTCTCGTTCAGAAGGTAATCGCAAAAGATAAAAAAACTAAAAGACTCAATTGCTTATTTATTAGGCGATTGGGTCTTTTTTCGTTTCCTTTGCGGCCTTAGTAAACAACAAAAAATTAACTTTCCCATTTTACAAATGATTACTTAACTGTAGCGAACGTAGGAAGCGTAAATTAAGTAAACAATTGAGCGTAGAAATAGGGGAATTATTTTTTGTGTCCTACTTAAGTGCCATATTGACAATAGTAAAAAACAGATGTGTATGGAGTTATTGACAATAAGGCTTGCATTACTGCTAATATGTCAGCAAAAATCCACTGGCACAAACTGTGATAACACCTACTTGTTAATCATGAATTTTCTAACTAATCAATTAATTAAAATCAACTAATTATGAAGCCGATCAATGACAGAGTTGTCGTTAAACCTGCACCGGCAGATGAGAAAACAGCTGGAGGAATTATCATTCCTGACACTGCTAAAGAAAAACCACAAAGAGGGGAAATCGTAGCTGTGGGTCCTGGTAAGGACGACGTTAAGATGACTGTAAGTGTGGGCGACGTTGTACTCTACGGTAAGTACGCTGGACAAGAGCTAAACTATGAAGGTAAGGACTACCTCATTATGCGTGAAGATGATATCCTTATCATTCTTTAATGAAAATTTAAATGAAAATAAAAATGAAAAGGACACTTAGTTCTTAGGTTTTAATTTTCATTCTTTTGTTTGTTTAAACACAAAAAAATTAAACTGAAATGGCAAAGCAAATAAGCTTCGATTCAGAAGCAAGACAAAAATTAAAAAACGGAATTGATGCATTGGCAAATGCAGTAAAGGTAACACTCGGACCGAAGGGTCGAAACGTAGTTATCCAAAAAAGCTTCGGCGCTCCTGCAATCACTAAGGACGGTGTGTCTGTAGCAAAAGAAATCGAACTGGATGATCCAGTTGAGAACATGGGTGCACAGATGGTAAAGGAAGTAGCTTCTAAAACTGCGGACATCGCAGGTGACGGAACCACTACCGCTACCGTTTTAGCGCAAGCTATGATCACTGCCGGTATGAAAAACGTAACCTCTGGTGCAAATCCAATGGACTTGAAAAGAGGAATCGACAAAGCTGTAACTAAAGTAATCGCTGATTTGAAAAATCAAACCGAGGTGATCGGTGACGACTTTGAAAAAATCAAGCAGGTAGGTTCTATCTCTGCAAACAACGATAACGAAATCGGTTCTTTAATCGCTGATGCGATGAAGCGTGTAACTAAAGACGGTGTGATCACTGTTGAAGAAGCAAAAGGAACAGACACTTACGTAGATGAGGTGATCGGTATGCAGTTCGACAGAGGTTATTTATC
>JBGCDT010000265.1:0-3921 GCA_045105695.1 Saprospiraceae bacterium
CATCGCTTCTGATTCCGCGGGTATCAATTGGACGAATGGTCTGTACGGAAGACTTTTCATGTTGGTCACCGGGGTTGCGATTTGCATCTGGTATATTATCCGTTATGCAGAACGTGTTCGCAAAGATCCTAGCAAATCAATTATTTATAACCAAAAAGCAGAGATCGAAGCGATGTTCAAAAGTAAGACTTTAGATCAGGAACATAGTTTCACTTGGCGAATCAGCGCAGTGCTGATCGTATTTATGCTTTGCTTTGTAATCATGATTATTGGTGTGTCACAGTGGGACTGGTGGTTCCTGGAAATGACGAGAACGTTCTTCATCGGTTCCATCGTCATCGGACTAATCGCCTGGGTAGGGGAGAAGCAGTTTGTAAAAGCTTTTGTGGCTGGCGCGAATGATCTATTATCCGTCGCACTGATCATCGGACTGGCACGTGGGATTACGGTTATCATGGATGACGGACTCATCAGTGACACGCTGCTGCACAATGCTTCGGGCGTAGTAGAAGGTATGTCTAAAGGGGTGTTCATTAATGTGATGATGTTCCTATATGCCGGTTTGTCTTTCTTTATTCCTTCCTCCTCTGGGATGGCGGTACTCTCCATGCCGATCATGGCTCCGCTGGCAGATGTCGTAGGTGTCGGTCGGGAGGCAGTCGTTGATGCCTATCAATATGGTATGGGGCTGATGGCTTTTATTACGCCGACGGGACTCATCCTCGCTTCACTGACTATGGTGAATGTGACGCTGGATAAGTGGCTGCGGTTCATCATGCCGCTGTTGGTTATTTTGACTTTGTATACGATGTTGGTGTTGACGGTGTTGGTCTATGTCCGGTGATGTAGAAAAAAATTGTGCTGCCACTTGTAGTGACGGTGAAAACTCTTTTTCAAAACTGAGTTTTTATTTGAAATTAGCTTACGTAAATGTATTGTTATTAATCTGCGCTGGTTTTTACCGCAACGGCGCAAAGGAAAGTTACGTTGTTTCTATTTTGTTTTACAAATAAAAATCGCAGCGCCTTTGTGCGGTAAAATAAATTTACAATCTCTTGTAGGAGCTCGCTCCCAATCCGCGAAAATCCAAAAAATCCGCGTTCCTCCTAAAAACCCAAAGCCCCTAATCCAAGAACTGCCAACTAGCCCCAAACCTCAAATAAGCATAAGGCTGCCCATAACCCTTCACCTGAAAAGAAAAGTGATCAGCAGGCTGCACAGCAAAATAATTGATGAAATTTTCCTGCTTAAAGAAAAAACGGAAAGTCTTTACTCGAATATTGATAAAGAAATCAATAGCAGGATAACTCCAGGGTTTCAAATCACCAACCACATAGTCTTCTAAATAAAATTGCCCAATAGCTGGTTGATAACCCATTGCTTCATAAGGCGTATTGATGCGGAGGTCCGTACCAATCTGAACCCGCAACCGCTTCTTAAACCAGCGCCCTTGATAATACAAACTGTGGAAACTGTATAGTTCTGGTAAGCGAATCACATTTCTGGAAAGTTGCTGAACCGTCGTTCGATTGTACAAATGAAAAGCACCTACTTTGAATTCTTTAATGAGTGTCAACTGGCCAATACTTAGCGGATTGCCAAACTGCTCTGGCACTGCTTGAGAATTGAAATAAATAAAATTATAAATCAGATGGTATTGTCCAATTAGCTCCAACTTAAAACGAGGAAGGCGATAACTAAGCTGCACATTGGTTTCAAACGTTTTATTAAAATTGTTTTTCCAAGCCGTTTGTTGGGAGATCAAATGCTGATGTTCCATTAGCGTGGGCGAGTAAGATTGGTGCGCTACTCTGGCTTCTATTTCTCCCGCTTGTTTCAAATCCACGAATAAATTTCCATGTACATGATAGTCTCCGGCATTGTCCACTAGACCAAAATCAGCATAAGTTTCCAGCCGCATTCTTTCGGTGGGAGCTACGTTCCAGCGACCTTGCAAAAACAAATTATTGATAATGGTGTCTCTGGGTTCTTGAAAAACGAAGTGAATGGCATGGCGCAATCCTACTTCAAAAAAGTCTTTTTGATTCTTCGTTTTGGAAGTTCCTTTGTCAACAACTTTAGTCGTGTTTAATGTAAATGTATTTTCCAGTTTTCTATTTCTAATAAAGTAACGAAGCCCTCGATTGTCCTTTTGTAAGTTGCCATAAAAACTGCTATCAGCTGCTGGACTGGTATCTGAAAAACGATATTTCGCAATTTGAAAAGTTCCGTGATGCGTTAGTGCAAAATCTCTTTTTCTTTTTTTGAAAGGAGTTGCACCTTCGTAAACAATAAGGGTAGAATCCCTCGTGATGTCAGTTGTGTCTACAATTGGAAAACCTAAAGAGTCTAGGCGAATACTATCCGAAGGAGGAAAAGTATCGACTAATATGGAATCTGTTGTAATTGTTTTGGTGCTATCAATAGTATTGCCCGCCTGGCCTGAGTCAATAGACAGGTTAGTAATAGAATCCGTCTTAAGTGTGCGTATTGTTACAGAGTCATTAGCTGAAGGATTTGTTTTACCTATTAAGCTATCTATTATTGGAACACCAAGCGAGTCCAACCTAATTGAGTCTGAGGAGATCTTCGTAGTAAATAAAGAATCCATATTCATAGAATCCAGTATGATCGAATTACTATCCAAAGGCAATAAATCTGGTTCTACAGGAGGAGCTTTCCGTTTTGGCGCTCTTTGTTTATTGAATAAAAAACGCTGGTGATAATGTACGGCTCGTTCTGTGTGCGCTGTGTTAGCAGTGCCGGAAAGTTTAGTTGGTACAAAGAAAGCGTCTTGGAAATTTAGCGTACGTATAAGACTGAAATCAATACCTCCATTCTCTTCTTGGAAAATAGAATTAGAGACAAAACTTAGAAATGCATCATATCTTCGACTCGGAGATTTGTACCATAGACCGACGGCAAAGGAAGTGTTTTCCGCTGTTTGATTTTCATATTGCCCTTGGTGATTCATTCGCTTAAAATCCACACTTAGATTAATGCCTCCTGAGAAGTTTCGCGCAAAAGTAGCCTGGCTGTAAGTGTCTTGTTGGGTTTTTCCTTGCGTGAAATTTAATTTTGTAAAAGCTTTGCGTAAACGATAAAAAGCAAATTGCTCATACTGAATCTTATATAACTCAAATTGGCGGAAGCCCACCTCGAATCCTTTTCGTTGCACCGGTTGATAAACAAACGGAAAGTGTGCGCCACCCAAGTTCCCTGTCGTCGCATGATCCCAACGTTGCAATCGCGCTGGATCATAATTTTGGAAATTCTCCATAGTGGTATCCTGATAAGCAAACTCCTTATCAATATTACTAGGGTAGAAATAATTAAAATTGAAAGTATCCAATTCAAGATCTGGAACCGAAACACTATCTAGTTGTGCTTGCTGTGCTTCAAATTCTTCAGAGTCAGGGTTGACCTGAGCTAAAGATTGGAAAGTGCCAGACAAACAAAAACACAGAATTAAGAAGGGGAGAATTCGCATAGGGTTGGAAATCTGTATGTGATTTTGCTGATCAGGTGCTGTTTTAAATAATTTTATAGCGGTCAAAGTTCTTAAAAAAATGGAATATAAAAAAACCGGAAAAACCTGCTATTGCTAAAGTGGTTTTTCCGGGTGGGTTTAGAATTGAAAGGAACGTTTAACGAGCGATAAAAAGTGATTTAGTTAGGTCCAATTCGGTATCTTGTACTTTCAGTATATAATAACCAGCAGAAAGTGTATTTATTTCCTCAATTGTAAAATCATTTTGGCCACTTCTTAAATCAATAGCCATTGAATGAATGGTTCTTCCCATCAAATCGATTACCTGTAATTGTCCGTTTGGAACATTTTTATTGATCTTCATTCGAATGTTCAACCGCTCTTTCGCAGGCTGAGGAAAAACCTCTATTGATGTATTGTCCTTGATTTCT
>JBGCDT010000266.1:0-2890 GCA_045105695.1 Saprospiraceae bacterium
ACGTGTACCACTCCATTGAATGTGCGAATATCCGCAACACTTACAAGAGCATTATTAATCATTACAGTACCGCTTCCAATAGTTACTTCAATATTTTGTCCTAATAAAGTGGTTGCCATTTGACCATCCGTCAAATCAGAAGACAATACTTCTGCACCCAATACATGGTACAATAAAATCTTTGCCAAGTCTCCCGTAGGGTCCATCAATAAAGCATCCAAAACACCTGCTGGAAGTGCTGCAAATGCAGCATCTGTTGGAGCAAATACAGTAAAGTCTCCATCTGCATCGGATAAAGTACCTGCTAATTCAGCTGCGATTACTGCGGTTTCTAAGGTCGTGTGATCTGGGCTATTGATCACTACATCTGCTACGGTAGCTGCACCTGGTAATAATACCGCATCCAGGACGTGTACAACTCCATTGGTCGCATCTAAATCTCTTACGATCACCATTGCATCATTGATGAATACATCTGTACCTACAATTTTGACTTCGATTCCTTGTCCTAATAAAGTTGTAGCTATTTGACCATCACTTAATGATCCTGAAACAACTTCTCCTCCGAGTACATGATGGAGTAAAATTTTGGCAAGGTCACCAGTTGGATCTGCTAGTAAAGCATCTAGGGTACCCATTGGAAGTGCAGCAAATGCATCATCCGTTGGAGCAAATACGGTGAACGGTCCAGGACCAGATAACGTAGCAGCTAATTCTGCTTCGATTACTGCGGTTTCTAAAGTATTGTGAACAGGGCTCCCGACGATAATGTCTACTACCGTTTGCGAAAAGGCAAAGGTGCTTAAGAGCATAAAAAATAAAGAATATAGTAATTTGGACATGATTAATTGTTCTTTTTAAATGTTGAAAAATAGGGTTTTAGGGCAGTTAGTTGCAAGACTAGCTGTCTAAGAATGTTGATTGTAATTAATTGTTTGTAGGAAATTTAGTTAATTCGAGAATTCCGGAGTCCTGAATTAACTGATCTATTTCTAAAAAATAAAATCTTCTTTTATATCTTTTCTAGTTCCTTCTTGATCAAATCTTTTTCACCAGGCCTAGTGAAAGTTGATGTCGATCAATATTAGTTTTATAAGTTTGCTGTTCGAAAACGGGATTGATTCCTCTTGCCCATTGATAATTCATTTGTATTTGTAAGCGCGGATTCAATTGATACTGAAAACCGGCTCCTAGTCGATAATCAAAGTGCCATTTCTCGGTGCTTGGTGCAGCAAAATCATTTCCTACGGCATCTTGTTCAAACTGAATGGCATCGTGATGTGTATCTATAGATTGAATATTATTTTTGATTGCACTCAAGTAATTCACTCCTCCTCCGATAGTCAACAAAGGACTGAATCTTCGATTTTGCCCCAGCGGATTGATTTGCAATAATATTGGCAAACTCCAGTTTTGAATTCGATGGGCTGAGTGAAAATCAACTAATAAATCTACTTCCTCTTCTCCTATTTCTTCTGTTCGGTTGAATCTAAAATTTGCTCCTGCCAATCCATAAGGAGTCGCTAAATCTATCGAATAATCATTGTTAGCTATTGCGTTCTCTGCTTTAGGATTGTAAGTCAATGCAGAATTGTGTCCTGAAGAAATTTGTACATTCTCATATTGTAGACCACTGATCAGGCTTATTCTTTTGTGGAACATCCAATGTAATTGTACGCTTCCTTGCCAGCCAAAATCATCTGAGTAATTGAAATCAAAGGCAGACAAATCAGAAGTATAAGTATCACTGATGCGGTGTTGCCAATACATTGCTCCACTATTCAGAGCCAAGGCTAAATTTTTACTCGGCTTTTTGGTTGCTGCTTCGGGAACTGGCGACAGGTGCTGTTTATTTGTTGGCTCCAATACTTCTAAAGGAGCAATGGGTAATGTGTTGATAAAAGCAAAGCTACTCACTGGAAGTATTGCTCCAGACTCTGGCGACTTCAAACTTACTCTTGCATCTGATTTAGCGTTTTGTGTTGATGATTTCAATAGGCTAGTCTCGCCGTTGCTAGACTCTTTTATCGTTGTAGTATTACTATTGCTGTTAGTCGGAGTAGAAATAGACTCCTTTGATTCTTTAGTACTTTTCGTTGGTGTAGAAGAAGTCTGCGAAACACTTTTTTGCTTTTCAGTACGCTCTTCTTTAATTTTATTGGTTTGTTTTGGGGCAACTGCTTTTTTTGGAGTCACTATTTCTTTTGGATCAACAGATATTGTGGATGAAGTCAGTGGGACTAAATTTTTCTTGATATTTACAGGTAGTTCCTTTTCGGAAAGATCACTAATAAAAGTGCCTAGTTCTTCGAAGACAGCGGCATTATCCTGACCGTTTCCAGCAGTAATGTCATTGTAAACCCATACTGCTAAACCCAAGCTGATCAATAAGCCTAAACCTAACCAAAGTATCCACCATTTTCGGCGTTCTTCTTTGCGAGGGACTTCCATTGAAATGGCATCCCATACCAGGTCATCCGGTGTATTCCAGTCGTCAATGGGAGCGGGCTCCTCATTGAATCTGTTTTTCCATATGTCATCAAATCTATCCATGATCCTGATTCAATACGCGGTGGTTATTTAAAATTTTTTTTTGCAATAGATTCCTTGCTTTCATTAATTGTGATTTCGAAGTGCTAATCGAAATACTCAGAGTAGCTGCAATTTCTTTGTGAGAGTAACCATCTATTACATACATGTTAAAGATGGTCTTGTAGCCGTGTGGAAGCTTTTGAATCAAATTAAGCATTTCCTGTAAAGATAATCGAGAAAGGGCATCTACTTCCGAAGATTCTATGGGTTCGGTACCCGTTATTGCCACAGAATATAGAGTGTTTTTCCGTATATCTGATAAACAAACATTGATGGTCACTCTTTTTGCCCATGCCTC
>JBGCDT010000267.1:0-6454 GCA_045105695.1 Saprospiraceae bacterium
GTGAATAACTGCTTGCTGTGTCTGTTTGTCAACTGAATATTTTGCTGACCTGTTCCATTGACGGGTAGTTTGATTTGCATCACCGGTGTTGTTGCAGAAGCATTTTGAGGAGCACCTCCATTTACGGTATAAGCAAATTCAAAAGGAGCACCCGCATCATCTACCCCCACATGTTTGGCAATAGCCATCAAGGAAAAAGCAGTGGTTTGTGTACTCAGCCATTGGTCATCCGACAATTCATAAGCAATTCTTTTTACCAGTCGATTCGCCTCTGCTTCTTTTCCAAGAATGGACAAGGTTTCCAAAACCATTGCTTCATCACGAAGACCAGAACCATAGGTCGCTGACAGCTCGCGGTAAGATTTGAACTCTGTCGGAAGGCCTTTAATTAATTGCTCCGCTACTTCTGGTTTTCCAATCACGGCATAAGCTGCGGCCAATCTCCATTTCGCAGAAGCATGCAAATCTTTGTCTTCGAGCATTCTGTTCATCGCACCGAGTTCAGGGGCTTCAGCAAGGGCGAGGGTGTACAATCTATAAGCTTGCGTAAGGTTCCAGGAGCGATTGGAGTAATAACTATAACGGGAGTTTTGATTCGCTCTCGGCACCCATTCTTTAGCGAGTCGTCTTTGTCCATTGGTCCATTGCTTCTTCATATTTACCGGAAGGCCATAACCGATTTTTTCAGCTTCCAACATAAAATGACCGGCGTAACTATTGCCCCAGGCATCGTAATTCGACTGCCCTGGCCAGTAGCTAAAGTTGCCATTGGCGAGTTGGAAAGTTTTCAGTTTTTCTAATGTAGCCTTAATGTTAGCTTCAATTTCTTTTTGCTGACTGGGGTCCATCGGAATTAAGTTTTTCACAAAAAGCTGAGGGAATCCAGACGAGGTCGTTTGCTCTAAACAACCATAAGGATAGCGAATCAGGTAATTCAGTCTTTCCTCCAAATTGATAGAAGGAATTCTGGATACTTCCAAAATCGCAGAGTTGGTTCCAGGCATTCCGACGGCTTTGAAGTTCAGTGTTTTGTCAGCTCCTTTGGCGACTTCTGCACTGAAAGATTCGGAGACAAATGGATTTGGATTTCTAACTTGTATTTCAATTTCCTGCGTCGTGGTCTCTCCTCCGCCTGTTGCAGTTACTACAAATTGGGCGACACCTACTCGTTCGCTGACATCCAAATCAAAGTTGATTACCTTATCACCTACGCTAGTAAATTGTACCGTCTGCGTTTGGCCATTTGTGAAATTCACTAAACCTGATCGCTCTTCAACGGAGACATTTACATTCTTCACTTTGCTTTCCATCGCAAAAACATTTACCGGAAGGCTCAGTAATTCTGTTGGTCCAAGCATCCTTGGTAAGGTCGCTAAAACCATCAGCGGCTTTTTCACTAGAACTGTTTTTTCAAAATTCCCATAAGCTCCATTTCCAGCAGCGACCACCATCGCACGAACGGAACCGACGTAGTTTGGCATTTTCAAATCATGCTTCACAGATTCTCCAGGCGCTAAGTAAAACGGCCCAAGGTGAATCACCACTGGTTTGAAACGATTCGCTTTTTTACCTTTCTCAGGATCAACCTCCGCTACATCACCACCGATGCTAAAGACGCGTTCCAGCTCCCCTCCGTATGCACCGAGGACATGATCGTAGACATCCCAGGTCTGTACACCCAATGCTTCTTTTGCAAAGAAGGCATCGCCTGGATTTGGTGTTTTGAAATTGGTTAAATCCAACAAACCATCATCTACAATCGCAATGGTGTACGCCATCTCTTTTCCATTCTTTTCAGAAATGGTAAGGGCAAAATTCTCTTCCGGTTTTAAAACTTTAGGCATAGCCAATTCGGGAGATAATTTGGACGCAGCATCTTCTACTTTGATCGGAGTCAGACCATACATTCTAATAGGCAAATCATTTTTCTTATCTGCATGTGGTTGCATCAAAGAAACGTGTGCGTAGATGGTCGGAACCATTTCTTTAGTAGCGAAAAAGGAAAATGTGTTTTTACCCGCCTTGGTATCTCGCCAGTACGTTTCCACCACGCCTTCTCCATTTTCAAAAGATATCAAACAACGTCCTTTTTCTCCTCCGGGAATGGTCAATGTAATTTCCTCTCCGACTTCATAAGACTCCTGATCAGGTTCAACATTTAGCATCGCAGCGGCATCCCGATTCTGTCCCTCCTCTCCCCAAGGATAACCTGCGTAGAAAAAATCACCTGAGCAATGCCCCGATTCTGTATCGCAAACTCGGACCATATATCGCCCCCATCGCTTAACTTCTACAGGCCATTGAATTTCACCTTTGTTGTTCGTCGTCAGAGTCGCGGATTCCATAGCGCCCATGTGGTTACTGCTATTGTACTGAGATAAGTTTTCATTATCACGATCCCACCACCAGCGCCAGCTCACTCGGTAGATGCCTACTTTCAACTGTCGATTGGCTTTTGGTTTTCCTTCCCGGTCTACCAATACAAAATCTATGTTAGATGATTCTCCAATGCTTAAACGTTTTTCGTTGTATTCGTTTTTTGGTAGAAATACACCTGCGTAATTTTCATAAGGATGATAAGGCATGCTCTGAGTGGCGGTACTGAAATCACCACCAGTTTCGAAAGCTCTGGTTTTAATATTGGCTTGCATGAGGCCAGGTG
This sequence comes from Saprospiraceae bacterium, assembly GCA_045105695.1. Lineage (GTDB taxonomy): Bacteria > Bacteroidota > Bacteroidia > Chitinophagales > Saprospiraceae > CALGLS01. The sequence goes on from JBGCDT010000267.1 coordinate 2,663, forward strand.
CTTTGTTGTTGGTATTTAGTTTTGTAGAAAAGGAAGCGGTTCCATTGTTGTCCAATTTTCCATCGAAAATAACTTTTGGACTTCCTCTGAATCTTCTGGTTGGATCATCGAATTCGTATTCTTTGAATTTTTTAAAAGTCGTGTTAACGGGTTTGAGTTCCAGTTCAGATTTTGCTTTGAGGTTGCGGGCGGGAGCGCCGTGGAGCCAGTTGACTTGTAGATCGGCAGTTATGTTTCCATTGGCTTCCAACAGTTCATCAGAACCAAAATCCAGATTGACTTTCAGGCGGTTTGGTTTAACCGTTTCTATTTTGATGTTCTTACGGAAAGTCGCTCCGCCAATAGTCACGACTGCATTCCAATCACCAGTAGGTGCATCTGGTCGGGTGTTAATGTGTAGCGGATAAACCTTGTTTACATTATTGACAGTGTTTCTTTCTTCCTGCAATTGTCCGCGCGGATCGAAGAGTTGAAACTGAATCGGATGGTTGTCTGGCAAGTCCTGATTTTCTAAAACGAAGTGTAAAAACAAAGAATCCCCTGGTCGCCAAACGCCACGTTCGCCATAGATGTAGCCCTTCATTCCTTCTTGCCGTTCTACCCCTTCCACATCAAAACGACTAAGTGAAAGCGAGTAGCCATCAGTCATTCGCAGGTACCCTTTTTGTCCTCCTTTTTCAGCAACAACTAGGTGCGCTTTCTTATCCAGGTTACTTTTTGCGATACCATCGCCATCGGTTTGCATGGTATGGATGAGCTGGTTTTGTGCGTTGTAAAAACTGAGTTGAACATCTGACAGTGGTTTGGTATTTCTGATGTCAGAAACGGAAACGAGTAAAGAACCGCTCTTGCCTCTCTTGGCCACCAGACCGAGGTTAGACATCAATACATTCCGACGAACAAAATTCTGATTTCTATAAAAAGCAGGGAAGCAAGGATTGTCCTGATGCTCCCAGCGATAACCTCGGTAGTAGTAATCATCGGTTTCCCAAAAGGATTTTATTTCGCCATTTTCTAATTGCGTTTCCGATTCTGTCAATGCTAAGTTGTCCGCGTCATCTTTTTCTAAATCTTTGCAATCATACAAAGCATAGTTTTGGCGAAAGCCCAATCGGACTTGATAAATCGCATGTGGGTCCTCTAAAACCAGTTTCTCTAAATCAACTGCATAATGCGACCAAGCCAGTGGATTCGCAGAAGGAGATAAATCTTTCAGCGCTAATTTTTTCTGATAGATAACATTACCTACACGTTCGAGTTCTCCGTTTTGATCTATTTCATTGACTTGTAAAAACTGAAGGATGTTATTGTCATGAATTTTGAAAATCTCAACATCCACAGCTTCCAGCGCAATGGCTTCAAAAGGAAAAATGAGTCCTTCTGAATTTGGCAGGATCACTCCGTTGCCGCTCAAACGCAGCTCTGGTTTTGGACTCTGGAAATACAAATCCAAGGTCGCCGGTTCTCCCATGCTGATTTTGTTGACGTTCTTGATGCCTTTGTTCGCAACCACTTTTTGCTCGCCAGTAATCATGCGCGAAGGATAAACCCGTACCTTATTACCATTGATATCAAAACGCAATTTGCCATACAAACCAGGGAACTTGATTAAGCCCTTCAGATTTTGATCGGCCAATAATGGATCAGAAAAATTCAGAATCACATAAGGCTCTGCTTGCTGAACTATTTTTGCATTTAGCAATGTAAAATCATTCAGTGATGGAATTTTGACGGACTCTTCGCCTTCGTAATCTACGCCGACAAATTCCCCATTCCATTTCAAATTAACTTTAGACTCAAGGTTCGACCGACGCACCTCTCCTATCGTAAAATAATGATCCCGACCGCTATGCTCCCAGGTAATAGGACGACGAGCATTGCCCTGAGTTGCTTCGAGCATTCGCTCCACTTGTTCATTATCGACCCTTTCGGAAAAATATACTTTACCGGTAACAGACTGTTTGGACAAATCATTTAGATCAACAGATTCTAATCCATCCACCATCACTTCGTAGAAAATTTTTCTAACCTGAAAGTTGAATTCAAAGTTATCAACTCCGTCCGGCAGTTCATCGAAGACACGATCCAGAGCAACTCTTGCCAAGTACTGCGTACCAGAATCGAAGCCTTCAGAAGGTTCAAAAATCAAAGTGTTTTCGGTAGACCAAATGGCCTTTCCATCCAATGCAGGTTGTATGGTAAAGACGCCCTCTTTTGCCTCCGCACCAATTTGATCTGCGTCAACAACAGGTTTTGTAAAACGAACCGTGACTGGCTCCGTTTTAGAAATCGTACCCGAAGTATGTGCATAGATGTAAGCGAAGACTTTGTCGGACATGACCTTAGCCCGAGGTGCTTCTTTCTTTTTGCAAGAGACTAATAAAGTAATAGTGGCGAGTAGTAGAAAAGCGATTTGGTTTGATCTGAGGTTAAGCATGTTAGGCGATTTTTGATGAGGATTTACAAATTTAAAATTTTGAGGGAGAAAGATGGAGTATATCCGTTAAATTAATTAGTGATTTTTTCGGATATTCGCGTCAATCAGATTTGCCATATACAATCTATATTCTACCAAGCAAAGACACCTTACAAAATATGACTGACTTCCTTCCCCTGTTTCCACTCAAACTCGTTGCCTACCCAGGCGAGGGGCTAAATCTCCATATTTTTGAGCCACGCTATAAGCAACTTATTCGAGAGGCCAGCCAGAATAAAACCACTTTTGGAATTCCAGCTTACCTTGACGGAAAAGTAATGTTATACGCTACGGAGATGAAAGTGTTAGAAATTGCGAAAACGCATGAGGATGGAGAAATGGACATCAAAACGCAGGGTGTTGGCATTGTAGAAATCACAGAGTTTTTCAAAACAGTTCCCAACAAACTTTACAGCGGTGGAGACATAAAGCGAATGGATTTCAAATCTGGCGCTATCGATCCGATCATGAACGAGGTGATCCTACAGCAGGTAGAAATGCTGTTCTCTATTTTAAAAATCGATAAGAAGATTCCTAAGAGCAAAACGAATTTCAGTCTTTACGAACTAGCGCATCACGTTGGTTTCAATGTAGAACAGGAGTATGAGTTTCTGACCATCATGGATAGAGGCGAACGACAGCTGTATATGAAAAATCATTTGGAGAAAATGATTCCTATTGTTGAAGAGGCCGAGCGATTGCGGAAGCGAGTGGAGATGAATGGACATTTTAAGGGAGAGGTGCCGCCGGCTTTTTAATAAAAATGAAAATTTAAATGAAAATTAAAAGGGGCCTTCTTTCGTAGGGTGGCTCGCAAAAGCGGAGAGGGCGCAGAAGGGCTTGAGTACTGAGTGCTTTTTAATTTTCATTCAAAAAGCAAGAGTTCGTAAAGCGGCTAAAAAACAGTATTTAATTTAGACAATAAACCTTGACAAACACAATGAGCAAAAACTTTCCTTCCGAATATAAACTAGGCGTTCTTGGTGGCGGCCAATTAGGTAAAATGCTAGCCATCGAAGCAGCCAATTGGGGTTTGCCTTTTCATGTGCTGGATGTTTCGCCTGATTTCCCAGCGGGGCCATATTGTACGGACTTCACAGAGGGTTCTTTTAAGAACTATGATGATGTTTACAATTTTGGGAAAGACAAAGATGTGGTGACCATTGAAATTGAGCATGTGAATACAAAGGCTTTGCTGCAATTACAAAAGGAAGGCGTGACCGTTCATCCTAGTCCACAAGCTTTGGAAATCATTCAGGACAAAGGTTTACAGAAGCAGTTTTATGAGCAGAAAGGTTTGGCGACCGCTCCCTTTG
>JBGCDT010000268.1:0-17987 GCA_045105695.1 Saprospiraceae bacterium
TTAATTCGGTAAGCGATGCTATTGAGGAGTTGGGAGATGCTAAGGGTAAGGTGATGCTGGAAGGGATTTATGAGGGGTATCCGGATGTTTGGTATTATGCTTTTCCTAAGTGATGTTATTCGATAGGATAGATTTCGGCTGAGCCGCATTGTCAACATAATTGGCAATGCGGCTTTTTCGATTTCGTTGCTAAAACCAATAAAAAAGTTCGCGCTTCGATTTCTAAAAATCGCGGTGAGCATTCTTACGTAAGAGTATTGTTATTTTCTTTTGCCTTGCTGCAAAAGAAACAAAAAAGCAAGGCTTTATTTCTTTCTCAACGCTACGCACTACTCCTTTGTCCTACCTGTCACGCCGAAGGCTGTGAAACTAAATAAACTCGCCCTTCAGATTACTACTTTGCCCTTCATTATTTCGAGTACCTAGTTGTAATGTGTTTACTTATTCTCCGTTTTGCCTCAAACAGTATTTAGTTCTTAACGGAAAAAGAAGCAGTACTTCACTAAAAGAAATAAGGCCGGTCTCCTAAAGCCTGGCGTTTGATTACTTGTTTGGTAAATAAGTCGGTGGGAGAATTAGATGAGCTAAAGCCAACGGAAAAGTTCGCAATGCGATTTCTTGAAATTGCGGTGAGCATTCTTTTTCAGATTAGTAAACTCACTAAGCTTTAAGAGCAATAGAGACACACTATAATTCAGCCATTCAATTTCATACGCTAACAAATTTGTGTAAATTAGCGGCCACGGGTAATCAATTAATCATAAGACTTGTTACTAACTCAGAGAACGCGCTAAACTAGATTACCCTTAACAAACAAAAAGCAAAACATGACCAACAAAAAGGAATTAGACCTCAGCATAAACGAAGATGCGATGAAGCTCCTCATTTTCAGAATGAATAAAAAACTAGAAGAAATACACAAAGGAGGAGGAGAGAAGCGAATTCAAAAACAACATGATAAAGGAAAGCTAACGGCCAGAGAACGCGTGGATTATTTGACAGATGAAGATTCTGAGTTTTTAGAAATTGGTGCATTTGCAGGTTATGGAATGTATGAAGAATATGGAGGTTGTCCAGCAGGTGGCGTAGTTACTGGGATTGGTTATGTGGCTGGTCGCCAATGTATGATTATCGCCAATGATGCGACCGTAAAAGCAGGAGCTTGGTTTCCAATAACCGGTAAGAAAAATCTACGCGCTCAGGAGATTGCTATGGAGAATCGCCTACCGCTGATTTACCTAGTAGATTCCGCCGGAGTCTTCCTACCTATGCAAGACGAGATCTTCCCCGACAAAGAACACTTCGGTCGGATGTTCCGAAACAACGCCATCATTTCCAGCAAGGGAATTCCGCAGATAGCGGCCATCATGGGGAGCTGTGTGGCGGGTGGCGCGTACCTTCCGATCATGTCTGATGAAGCTTTGATTGTAGAAGGAACGGGTTCTATATTTTTGGCTGGACCTTACTTGGTAAAAGCGGCGATAGGAGAGGACGTAGATCAGGAAACCCTCGGAGGTGCGACTACGCAATCAGAAATTTCAGGCGTTACCGATTACAAAATGCCAGACGATAAAACTTGCCTTGATACCATTAGAGACTTAGTTGACAAATTCGGACAATTCAAAAATGCAGGTTTTGATCGCAAGGAATCCAAGCCTCCAAAAAAAGATGTAAGTGAATTGTTAGGGATTTTTCCAAGCGACAGAGCGAAGCCTTACGACAGCCGCGAGTTGATCCATCGTTTGGTAGATGATTCTCTAATGACGGAGTACAAAAAAGGCTACGGGCAAACCATCATTTGTGCTTACGCAAGGATAGATGGCTGGTCGGTCGGCATCGTTGCCAACAACCGTAAAGTCGTCAAAAGCAAAAAAGGAGAGATGCAATTCGGAGGCGTTATCTATTCCGACTCCGCAGATAAAGCTGCTCGGTTTATCATGAATTGCAATCAGAAAAAAATACCATTGGTCTTCTTACATGATGTGACTGGCTTCATGGTCGGTACGCGATCTGAACATGGCGGCATCATCAAGGACGGCGCGAAGATGGTGAATGCGGTTTCCAATTCTACCGTTCCAAAATTCAGTATCGTAATGGGTAACTCCTACGGTGCAGGTAATTACGCTATGTGTGGAAAAGCCTACGATCCTCGCCTCATCGTAGCTTGGCCGACTGCTAAGATTGCCGTGATGGGAGGTGCGCAAGCCGCTAAGGTTTTGACGCAGATCGAAGTCGCTTCCGCAAAACGCAAAGGAAAAGAATTCGACAAAAAATCCGAAGACGAACTCTACAACAAAATCAAAGAACGCTACGACGAGCAGACGACTCCGTACTATGCTGCTTCCCGTCTTTGGGTAGATGCGATTATAGATCCGATGGAAACTCGGAAGGTGATTTCTATGGGGATTGAGGCTGCGAATAATGCGCCAGTGGAGGATTTTAATGTGGGGGTTTTTCAGACGTAAGCGTACAAAACGGTAAGATCATACTCACAAAATAATTATTATCTTTAAAGCCCTGCTGATTGGTTTCAGCAGGGCAAATTTATTTCTATGAAAAATAGTATTAAATATTTATTGCTATTCATTTGTTTTCAGTCGAACGCGCAGGAAGGCTTCATAAAGGCTTACAATTTCGATTATCCAACTGCAGTAAGGTTTGCCGAAATGATATTAGATGACTCAGAAGTGGTTGCGTGTGGATTTATTAATGACAGTGTACCCCCTTATCAGTCCGGGATATTTATTTCAAAAATAGATACCCTCGGCAATGTCCTGAATTTTAATACTTACTATGATACTATCGGTCACAATTATTCAGCAGGTGAATATTCCGGGGGCCTAATAAAGTTAGCAGATAATTCAGGTTACCTTTTTACGGGAAGTGTATTTGAAGGGTCGGATGGATTTTTATCAAAGTGGGATTTGGAAGGGAATGTGGTTTGGGTGAAGAGGTTAGAGGATAACACTACAGTACAGGGCTATTATCATTTACTGGTAGAGACAGAGAGCGGTTTTCTGATCGGAGGACACAAATCTACAGCCGCCGGAGGCTTCAGTGATATTTTTCTGATTAAAACAGATAAAGAAGGAAACGTTCAGTGGGAGCGGCGCTACGGTGAAGTTCCGGAAAGAGACTTGCTGAATTCTCTTTTAAAAATAAATGAGAATGAGTTTGTGTTGGCGGGTGCGTTTGGTGATTCGGGCACAGGCACTGCGGAAGTACAATTGTTTTTTGTAGATAGCCTGGGTGAGGTACAGAATTACCTAAAGAGTTACACGCCCCATCTGCCACCGATATATGAAAACCAAAGTTGTACCGGTTTGCATCGGGATGGAGAAGGGAAATGGGTGTATGCAATGGAAAGAATGGAGTCTCAAGGCCCTGGAGGTGGATTTTATACACAGACAAAGTTTGTCGTACGAGATAGTAACTTTGATTTAATATTAGAGCGTACATATGACGATATAGATGGCCAGAACAATACCTTTCATAATTTGATACCATTGAGAGATGGAGATTGGTTAGGGGTAGGAGTAAATCGGGAGTTAGTGGATCAACCTAGTCATATAGCTTCTCACAATTACGGTTGGATGAATCGTATATCAAATGGGGAAGATGGTATAACAGAGCTTGGAGACAGTTTATGGACTCGATTAGATTTGGTTTTTCCTGACTCCTTATTTCCTCAAGGTCAATACCTTCATTCAGCAGTAGAACTCGTTAGCGGTAATATAATCGTCGCAGGATATTTTAATAATTTAGGTATCCGTCCAGACCGCGGTATTCTTCTTAAGGTCAACCAACATGGTTGTATGGATTTCGACGACTGCACTCCGACCAACTTCCCTAACATTAGTTCTACAAAAAAATATCAACCAAGTATTGATGTAAATATCTATCCCAATCCTGTTCGTCGAAAGTTGCATGTAGAGAGCGAGACTTCTGTGGTTTGGGACAAGTTGGAGTTGTTGGACATAAACGGTCAAGCCATCTGGACTGAAAAATATAACAATACTCTTACAATGGGTGATTTACCGGCAGGCGTCTACATTTTACGTCTTTGGAAAGAGGGGCGTTTTTGGACACGGAAGGTGGTGAAGCAGTAAGACTCAGACTTATAATATAAGTGCGCTGCCTACAGCATCGAAACCTATTGAAGAAAACATTTTGCTAACCTACTGTAATCTCTCTGAGATTATAAATATTAGCCACCCAACCTTTCCCCTCCAACCCGCCGTCTATAATATCAACCAACTCATCTTCGTCAGCCCCACGCCAAAAGCACCACCATATGTTAAAGTACAGGGCCGATAGGAGGTAAGCCAATCTATTTTTAGTACATTAGTGTGAAAATCACCCTTGTAACCTTTAGATGAAGGATGCCTCCAAACATAACGACGAAACCTTAATCTCCGGTTGTCTGAAAAACGACCGGAAGAGTCAGGAGTTGCTTTACCGCAAGTACTTTCCGACGATGTTGAAGATGGTCTCGCGATATACCAAAGATCAGGAAGCCATTCAGGAAATCATCAACAACGGTTTCCTTCGCGCTTTCAAAAAACTTGATCGGTTTTCTAATCAGGGATCTTTGGAAGGTTGGTTACGCAAGTTGGTTTTTCACAGCCTTTCGGAATATTTCAAACAGCACAACAAGTATACGCAGCTACTGGTTTTTGAGGAATCGGTAAAAGCACCTTCGACGAATGGCGCAGAGACGGCGCTGCATCAGATGTATTATGATGATGTCATCAAACTCGTTGGAGAATTACCACCGGCCACCCGGAAGGTTTTTGAACTGTACGCCATCGAAGGATTTTCTCACATGGAAATTTCTAAAGAGGTAAACATCAGTATCGGAACTTCCAAGTGGCATCTGTCAACTGCTCGTAAGCAATTGCAGAACCTAATTAAAAACAATACTAATTATACACTCCATGCAGGATAATTTTAAACATAATGAGGATTTGGAGGTGGCATTCCTGAATGACAGCTGGGATAAAATGTCTGCGATGCTCGACACGGAGATGCCAGCTGCTGCTGTTTCCAAAAAGGATAAGAGCTATCGTTCGTTTATTAGTTTGCTACTACTCTTGCTTTTAACTGGCGGCGGTCTGTACTGGACATTGATTGAGTCGGAGGATTTGACAAAAGCAGTTTCAAAAGCTGATTCAGAAGGTACAGATAAACTAATAGCTAGCTATGATATTAATGATGTTTCTAAAAAAATAGATTCATCAAAAACGAAGAATATTACAGATGGTGAAACGGAGTCTTTAGTAATGGCTCAGACCAAAAATCCTACGAATACAATTACCGCTCATAACAATACACTTACTAAAATAGCTCAGCAGAAAAATAATCAAGCAGAAGAGCGTACGACCATTTTATCTACTGCTAAAAATGAAATAGCTGTATCGGCTAACTTGCCCAAAGTAAGAGAGGAAATAAGCAATATAATTTCATCTGAGAAAATCTCTACAGCTAATAGTGTCTCGTTAGCTCAAGCTGCTACAAAATCTAAATCGATTCTATTGCCAACGAATGCACATCCTTTACTGGAAGAAAAAGAAGGGGCAGAAACTAGTAATTTAATCAAGCCGATTCAGACAAAGTCAAAATTACAATTTGGATTTATAGCAGGATTGCAGCAAGAAAAATTCAATCTAGGTTTTGGTGGTTTCCATATCGGAGGATTAGTAAGTCGTGATCTAGCAAATAGTTTTACTTTAGAAGCAGGGCTTACTTTCTCTGCGACTCAATTTAATAAAACCAAAGCAGATTACGCTCCACCTTCCATCACATTCGATCAGCCTTCTGAACCCAACTTATCGGGTATCGAAGAAAATCTGACCATCACTTATGCCCCTTCAGATGCTGAGGCTCAGGACTTTGTACAGTTGGGAACAGCTTATTGGTTAACCTTGCCAGTGCAGTTGACTTATCAACCCTTGCCAAAGTGGAGAGTGAACATGGGGGTTGAATATGCACATCTGTTACATGCTAATCAACAGAAGTTGGTTGGAAATACAAATGATAAATCTGGTCGTATTACTGATCTTGTTGCACATAATAATATTTCTGCATTAACTGGTCTGACCTGGTTTCCACAAAAGAACTTTGGTGTAGATATCCGCTATCAGTTTGGTTTCACCGATTTGTTCAAATCTAATCCGGACTTTGTAGACCAGACCGATACAAGAGCTGCTTTGCAATGGTCTTTAGTTTACTACTTTAATCCCTAACAATAATCTTACAGAACTATGAAAAAAATCTATACACTGCTTTTATTGCTTTTTGCAATCAGTTCAGTTGAAGCCCAGTCGGTCTCCTCCTCCTGTGTCGCTGAAGATTCTTTGAATAGTTATTACCATTTTGACGCAACGAAGTTAGCTGTACGGAATTTGTATAACAATGCTTCTACAGACACTTCTTCAGTTGTTGTTTCTGAAGTATACATTAATGAAATCATGCGTGCCCTTGTAGCTGTTCATCAAGCTTACGACTTGCCTGCGAGAGATGAGGTGGTGGATTTTTATAATATTCATGCCTTGGAAGCTCCCGCTACCAATCGTTTTGTTCTTTATGCCGATACGAGCCATCTCTGGGTTAGAAGCTGGATGAATAATGAATTGATAACAGAGTTAGAAGAAGTAAATGAGTTGGTTGATTCTTTTGAATTGTTTTTCCCTCGTTCGTCAGAGTTGATTTTTGATGAGCAATTAGGTCAGACTTTAGTTAAGGTACATTTCCAAAGTGAAGAGCACCTTAATCTGCAACCATTATTGGATTTATTTCGAAATATTGATGGAGTTGTTTTTTGTGAAAAAGAAATTTACCAAGGTGAAATTGAAAAAGACATTCAGTACACAGCAAATACAACAGAAAATTATGTAGATCTGATATACCGCTATGGCTGGGAAAACTGTGAGAGTGGTTGTCGAAACGAACACTTTTGGAATTTCAGAATTTATATGTCAGACTGTTCAGTCGAATTTCTTTCGGATAGTGGATCACCTCTTTTGGTTAATAATCTAAATAGCATTAGTCAGGTCTTAACATACCCAAATCCAACTTCGGATTTTGTCAATGTTAAAATCGTTGGACCAGCCAATGCTGATTTCATTTATCGACTGCACGATGCTTATGGCCAACTGATCGAATCCAAAGATCTAGGATTTCACAATGGATTAATCAACCTACAAATTGATTTATCAACCCTACCAGTTGGCGTTTACTTTATTACTTTGAGTCATGAGGGCCAACTACTGACAGAGCGCGTCATGCGTAATTAAGAGATCAATCCTTTCGATCTTGTTTAAGCCACTTCTCATTTTATTGGGAAGTGGCTTAAGTGTTTTAATATGCCTCTCTTCCTTTCTGGCAGAATCATTGATATAAATATTATATGTTTTGTTTTGGTAATGTAATAGCTTCATAATCAAAGAGGTTACTCATAGCTGACGGCCTAATTTTACTGTACGAATAATAAAATAGGTAATTAGCAATTTCAATTCAGAACAGAGTCTACACAAACAAACTACTACTTCGGAGTCCTCTATTTCCTACTCCGAAGTAGTTAAAATGATTCACTATGAGAAAGCCGTTCCTTTTGCTGGGAATGTTGTTATTAATGCAACAATTCGTAGCACAGCAGCCAAATGCACATTTCGCTTCCAACACTTCTCAGAGTATGGAGCAATTTTTTTCTTCAGCTTCTCATCTAATTCGTACAAACTTTATTTCCTTTCATTTGAATGGTGGTCTTATTTTTTTCAAAGCTAAGCTCAATGGGGTTTCTGAGACTTTTGTCTTGGATACAGGTTCGCCTGGTCTATTGATTAATGAAAGAGTTAATCAAAAAACAGAGAATAGTTTCTCTGCTGTTGGTGTGAGTGGTGGGCTACATTTCCAGAAGGAGTATGGAAATACTTTTGAAATGGGGGAGACCCTTTGTGCAGATGTACATACGCTTTGTACCAACTTGTCTCACCTTGAAAAAGTGAAATCTCAACGTTTCAAAGGAATGGTTGGGCATGAATTACTAAAGAACAACGAAGTGGTATTAGATTATAAAAATAAACAAATGGGTTTGTTAGAAGGTGGTGCGAAGGAGGAGGTATCTGGTTACTATCGATCATCATCTGTACCCATAGACTTCCAACAACATTTTGCTGTAATTAAGGTGAAGATTGGTAGAAAAACATATCACTTTGGATTAGATACTGGTGCAGAAGTGAATATTATTGATGCTGATATTGCGAGGTGGTTGCCAAATCGATTGTTTGAAATAACAGAGAAAATCAAAATCAGAGGAGTCAGTAAAAAAGGGATTGGAACTAAGGTGGGGGAAATATCAAATTGTGAAATAGCGGGTAAGAAAGTAGAAGGAATGGAATTCGTTTTAATGGACATGGATGTATTGAACGAAGGCAGAAATCTGGAATTAGACGGCCTTCTAGGATTTCCGTTTTTATCTTCTGAGTTATTTTCAATAGATTACGTAAGTGAATTGTTACACGTTTGGAAAGCTGAAGAGGAAGCTTTAGCTAAAAAACAATAAACTACTTAATTGACTCAAACCAATCGGCCAATTCCTTTCTCTGTTCTTTCGTAATTCTAGCTTCAGAATGCGTAATAAGATAAGGCGTCAAAGGCATTCTCTTTTCAACAAGAACTTCCGCACATTCTTTCAATAAGTGTTTTTTTTCATCTGCTGGATAACTGGTCCAAGCTGAAAAATTCAACTCTTTTCTACCTTCGATGATGTGGCCCAAAATCCACTTGGAAAAAGGCATCACTTCCGTATACCAAGGATATTCCGTTTCGTGAGAATGACAATCGTAGCAAGCTTCTTTGAGCATCTTAGTCATTGTAGCGGGCGGTTGTATCGTTGCTACAAAATCCTGCTTTACGTCTACAGGTGGATTTGTTTTATCAATTCGGTAGAATTGCATAATGATGAAGAGTGGTATTAAAACTAGGAGTATTTTTCTGAGCATGGTTGTAAATTTAATGATGTGTTTTTTGGTTCACTGATTTGGCTTAGACCATACAAAGAGTAGCACCAGCTGTAGCTACAGTGTAGCGGCAATATATTACGTGACCTTAAAAAAACCAAAGATAAGTTTCTGCCATCAAAACCAAAGTTAATTGCAAAACAATATTTACAGCTTCTTGTTTCTAAAAATGTAGATCACCAAAAATAATTTATGCCTCAGTTCGGACTTATCGGTTATCCACTGTCACATTCCTTTTCAGGGAAGTACTTTTCAGAAAAGTTTTCAAAAGCTGGCTTGGTGGATTATGGCTATGACCTATTTCCATTGAGTTCAATAGTTGAACTTCCAGATTTATTAGCTACTCATAAAGACCTTGCTGGACTTAATGTGACCATTCCATACAAAGAACAAGTTCTACCTTACTTAGAAGAGCTTACAGAGGAGGCAAAGGAAATTGGTGCGGTGAATTGTATTTCTATAAATAATGGAAAACTAAAGGGACACAATACAGATGTCTATGGTTTTGAGATTTCATTATTAAAATTGTTAAACAATCAATCTGTAAAAGGAGCTCTGATACTAGGAACGGGAGGCGCAGCTAAAGCGATCCAATTTGTTTTGAATAAACTTAAAATCCCTTTCAAGCTCATTTCCCGAAAGGCCAATAAAGGTGATTTGACTTATGCTGAAATTGATAAAGAGGTACTCCAGGCCTTTCCACTTATTGTAAATACGACTCCGCTTGGAATGTATCCAAATATAAACACTGCCCCTGATTTGCCATATGAGTATTTAACAAGTGAGAATAAACTATACGATTTAATATATAATCCCGAAAAAACCTTATTTTTGAACAACGGTTTGGGAAAAAACTGCGCAACTATGAATGGCTTGGAAATGCTGACTCTCCAAGCTGAACGATCTTGGGAAATTTGGAAAGAAAGTAAGAATGAAACTTAAGGGAAAATCTGTTTCATTTCATTAGACTCAATTCCAGAGAAAGCATAAATAAACATACTATGGCTGTTAATCATACAGAAACCAGTACTAATTCAATGAAGCCCATTGACGATATCCTAGATTTTAAAAACACTAAAATCGCTTTCGCAAACAAGTCTGACAAGGAACTTAAAAAGACGGCTTGGCTTTTCAGCATGATGAATAGAGCATGGCTGGTAGATGCGCTCTCTCCAGTAGGCCTGCTTGCTATTCGGTGGCGTTTGCCCTTTGTAAAACCAATTATCAAAGCTACGATCTTCGAACAGTTCGTAGGTGGAACAACCCTTCTTGATTCTCAGTCTTCCATTCAAAATCTATATCATAATAATGTTGTTTCGGTTCTTGATTATAGTGCTGAAGCTAAGGCGTCTGAAAAGGATTTCAATATCACGATGAATGAAAACATTCGGGCCATTGAGTTTGCACAAACAAATGATTCTGTACCGATTATTGTTTCTAAAATTAGTGGACTGGCTCGGTTCGGTTTATTGGAAGAAATTCAAAAAGGAGACGCCTTTTCCAGAGAAACAAGAATTGAATACCGCAATGTCCTTAAGCGAATTGATTCTATCTGTCATGTTGCTCATGAGCGAAACGTTGGTATTTTCATAGATGCGGAGGAGAGTTGGATTCAGGACGCTATCGATCACCTGGCTTACGTGATGATGAAGCGTTACAATAAAGAAAAAGTCATTGTTTATAATACCTTTCAGATGTATCGTCATGATCGATTGCAATTTATGATGGACATGCACGAAAAAGCAAAGCAAGAAGGATTTCTTCTAGGAGCAAAAATAGTTCGCGGAGCCTACATGGATAAGGAGAGGGAACGCGCGGAAGAAATGGGCTATCCTTCGCCAATTCAAGTCAACAAGGAAGCGACAGATGAAGCTTATAACCTTGCCTTGCGTTACTGTATTAAAAACTACAAAGAGATTGCGATTTGCAACGCTACTCACAATGCAGAAAGCAGTAAGCTTTTCGCAAAATTGATACACGAAAATAACTTACCTAAAGATCATCCACATCTCAACTTTTGCCAACTTTATGGTATGAGCGATCACCTGACTTTTAACTTAGCGGATGCAGGTTTTAATGTTGCGAAGTATTTGGTCTATGGACAAATTGAAGAGGTGGTTCCGTACTTGGTTAGAAGAGCTAAAGAGAACTCATCAGTGACGGGTGATATGAGTCGAGAGTATGAATTGGTGATGACGGAAGTGCGGAGGAGAGGGAAGGAAGCTTAGGAATGGAAAATACTTTGATGCAAAAGTGAATGCGTCAAAGTATTTTCTAACAATAGTTCTACAAATTAAAATTAATTAAAAGGATTCCCAGTTTTCGCAGTCGGATGAACCGCTGTAACTTCCACTTCTACCAACATCTCTGGGTCCAACAGTGCACTTACTTGCAAAACGGTACAAACTGGTTTTATATCAGAGAAGAATAAATTATGTGCCTTAGCGACATCTTCCCAGTTGTCTATGTTTGTTAGATAAATTCTAGTTCTAGTAACTGCCTCTAAGGGTGTCCCTGCTCTTGATAATACTCGTTCTATAAGATTGAAAATAAAGCGGGCTTGTTCAAAAGCATTTCCTACTCCTACAACTTCTCCATTTCGGGCTGCGGTAGTTCCACCAACTTCAATTAAATCTCCAACTCGCACAGCGCGGGACGAACCTAGTATATCTTCCCAAGGGCCTCCTGAGCTATAGTTTTTTCTTTTTAGTAAATTATGATCTGGTAATGACATGAGAGTCTTTTTTATATTCTATAATGTGTGGTATATTAACGACAGTATCGTTAACAAAAGGGTGTTGGCTTCAAGACAGAAAGTACCTCGAAATCTAGTAGCGTTAAACCATTAGAATAGAGTGACGTTGATAGTCTTGAGAAGCGGTTTTTGAAAATCTGGTGGTGATATAGTACAGCTCCGATTGAGAGTCTTCAGAGCGGAAAAGGATCGCAATATTAACTGCAATTTTGTTGTGTCTCAAAGTATTAAAACGAATATACGCATACTTTCAAATTATAAAGCACCACTGAATTGTAATTTTAAAAATTGCCAGAAATAGGGTAGTGGAAAGCAGTACATTTAGATACATTGCTACCCTAAAAGGATTAAAAAATAATTATGGAAAAGTACTTAGATATTTTTTTACAAGCTTACAAGAATTACGGTTCCTACTTATGGAGAGAGCTGACTTTTGCGGTAGAGCCTTGGTACCACAATTACTTCTTTTGGCTGATGCTGGTTTCCTTGTTTTTCTTTGCAGTAGAAATTGCTGTTCCCTGGAGAAAGAAACAGAGTGTTTTTAGAAAAGACTTTTGGTTGGATTTCTTTTACATGTTTTTCAACTTCTTTCTGTTTTCCCTTATTATTTACAATGCTGCTTCTGATGTTTTTGTTAATCTATTTAAAGATGCTTTGGCCACAGTAGGGATAACTAATTTGTTGGCCTTGGAAGTACAGACCTGGCCGTTATGGGGGCACCTGTTACTCGGTTTCTTTGTTCGTGATTTTGTGCAATGGTGGATTCACAGATTGCTTCATAAATCACCTCGCCTTTGGGAGTTTCACAAAGTTCATCACTCTGTCGAGCAAATGGGGTTTGCAGCCCACCTGCGTTATCATTGGATGGAGAACATCGTTTATCGAACCTTGGAATATCTTCCTTTGGCGATGATTGGAATTGGACTGCGTGATTTCTTTATCATACATATTTTTACATTGGCTGTAGGCCATTACAACCATTCTAATATAACAGTGAGTGGAAAAGTGAAAGGAGGTATTTTCGGTTTCCTAGTTGGGTTGGTAATTGTAACTTCGTTTACATTCAAACTAATGATTGCAGCGGCTGTTCTAAGTGTAGCTACTCTTGTCGGAATTGTATTGTTAGCACCATTGATGAAATACATTTTCAATAGCCCTGAAATGCACATCTGGCATCACTCTTATGATCTGCCTGAAGACAGAAGAACGGGAGTCAACTTTGGATTGACTTTGAGTATCTGGGATTGGGTTTTTGGTACCGCTTATATCCCTCATGATGGAAGAGATATTCGTCTTGGCTTTCCGGGAGTGGAAGAATTCCCTAAGAACTTTGTCGATCAGAATTTACACGGGTTTAAGTAAAATGAAAAGCCTGTTCTTTGAATTTCAATCAAAGAACAGGCTTTTATTTAGAAGCGTCATTATTTTACTATCCCATATTATGGTAAACATTCTGCACATCATCGTCCTCTTCCAGTCGCTCCAATAATTTATCAACTTCTTCTTCCTGCTCCGCCGTTAATTTTTTTGTATTCGCAGGAATTCTTTCAAAACCAGAAGAAACGATCTCAAATCCTCGTCTTTCTAACTCTGATTGTAGGGATCCAAAGTTTTCAAAAGAACCATAAATCATAATGGAAGCTGCTTCCTCTTCTTCACCATCTGTACTTCCTTCGTCGACAAAAATCTCCTCTGCTCCAAAGTCAATCAATTCTAACTCCAGCTCTTCTACATCCAACTCGTCCTGCATCGGGATTTTAAACTGACACTGACGATCAAACATAAAAGCGACAGAGCCAGAGGTTCCTAAATTCCCATTACACTTATTGAAGTGAGAACGTACGTTAGCCACCGTTCTGTTGTTATTATCTGTAGCGGTTTCTACGAGTACAGCAATACCATGAGGGCCATATCCTTCGAAGAGGACTTCCTTATAATCTGAAGTATCTTTATCTGTCGCTCGCTTTATCGCTCGTTCCACATTATCCTTCGGCATGTTGGCTGCCTTGGCATTTTGTATGACTGCTCTCAACTGAGAATTAGTATCTGGATCAGGGCCTCCTGATTTTACAGCGATTACAATGTCCTTTCCTATACGAGTAAAAGTCTTGGCCATAGCTGACCAACGTTTCATCTTTCTAGCCTTACGAAATTCAAATGCTCTTCCCATTTTATATATTGAGTTTGATGATTAGTTTTAAAAACGCTGCAAAAATAATTTAATTCGTGAAAAGATCAAAAGGCGATTTGTTTTACCACGAAGGTAAAGAAGGAAGACGAAGGTTGTCTGTAGATTTTCTATAGCATTTATAAATCAATTCAGGAATAATATCCTTCGATCGAAGCGCTGTTATAAGTGAACAGTCAAAAGTAAAGGTCAAAAACCTAATTAATCTCAATCTCCAAAGCCTTATACTTCGTCTCATCACTTAAGATCAATTTGTATTTCCCAACAGGTAACATCAAGGACAAACGATCCTGATTAGTTGGAAACTCCAGTGCATCAACGGGCACTGCAAAATCTGTATCTTCCCCTGCTTTATAAGCCAATACTAAACAGGGATAAGTCATCCCATGTTTGTCTGGATTAAAAGAAAATGGTTTTCGATAACCGTTCATGGTTAGCCAATTCGGACGACCACTTTCTGTTGTTGAAGCAGGGTGGTGGATTTGCAGGTCTACTGTGTTTTCACCAAAAGTGATAAAAGGTTTGTTTTTGAATTGCCAAACTGTTGGCTCTTTTATTTTGCGTTTGCTGAAAAGTGGATGAGTGATCTCAGGACATTTTTCCGTTAGTGTCGCTTGGTCAACAGTATATGCATCTACGCTCGCCAGTTGTTTCAACCAACCTGAAATGTTTTGTTCTGCAGCTCCTAGGTCTTCTCTCAGATTACTTTTACTACAGTAAACGACGACCTTTGCATCAGGGTCTTTTTGATAGAGGCGACTGATATTCATAGCCTTCGCCCACTTTCGAGAAACTTCATTCAGTGCTTCTTCACTAAGCCCAGAACCGACCGAACGTTGAACCACTCTTTTTGCTTTGCCCAATTCTGTTGGTGTAGGTTCGAAGGCATATAAATTGAAACCGAGTTCCAACGCTTTTCTAATCATGTCTCCAAACAAAGGTTCTCTTGTCAAACGACCGCTATTGAGAACAGGATAACCCCGCTCTGTTAATTTATTTTCCTTTGGACTCAAAGCCTCGATAGCTAAATAATTATAACCTTGCTGATACAAATCTTCCAATAACTGAGTTGTAAAAGCTCTGTTCTGAGGATTAGGTGCGAATTCATTAAAGAAGACTGCTTTTTTATTTTCTGTCTGTTCTAGTAAATATTTTGCAGCGGGTAGTGGTTTGCTTTTGGAAAGCTCCGTTGCATTTCCAGCATTGTCAAGAACCTCGTCGGTACAAATTTTTTGATAAGCAAAAGGCTGAGTAAAAGTTTTCGACAGCCATTCGTCAGGACGAATAAAATCATTCATTCGATAAATATCCCCAGGTCCTTGCATCAATTCATCAGCCGTAATATTTCCATTTATAACAAACTCTACACGTCGGTTTCTCTTACGCCCTTTTTCATCAGAGTTTTGTGCAACTGGTTTGGAATCACCAAAACCTTTGCTGCTTAATCGCTTGTCGCTGATACCTGCGTTCATCAGATAATCATGAACGGTCTTCGCTCTATTTTTAGATAAATCCGCGTTGTGTGCCTCATCGCCCTGGCTATCAGTATGCCCTTGTATTTGTATTGTTAGGGCCGGATTTTTTTTCATGATGCCAACCAACTTATTTAGTTCTTGATTGGACTCAGGAAGCAACTCGTATTTATCAGTATTGAAATAAATATTTTCCATAATGACAGAAGCTACTGAGCCGCTGATGTTGTAATAACGGCTAGGTTCATATTCGACTGCCGTACTTTCAAAAGCTTGTACAAAAACGTCATCAATGAAGAAGTAACCGATGTTTAATTTAGGAGGTTGTTTTTCATTCCAAAACTGACCGAGGTACATGTACTGCGTCGCTTCCGTAGCGATGAAGGTACCGAACACTTTTGTCCATTTTTCAGGTTCTACCAAAGTCTCAGTTGTCGCAGTCACTTGTGGCTGGCCTCGTAGGATTTCCTTGTTTCGTTTGTAAATTTTATCAGTAAAGAAAATCCCAAAGTGCTTGCCGAGGAAAGTAGCCGTTGGTCTTTTCTTAGAATAATATTTGGGCATACTGATCCAAAATTCAACATAGTACTTTGTACCTGGGACGAGTTTGGATCTCAGTTTTACACCTAGGTATTCAGCCCAGAAGGTTCCGTTGGTTACGATGCCTCCCATTTGTTTGCCGGAGTGTGGTGGAATTACCGTTAGGTTAGTGCTCTTGAACCTAGGACTGATTAAATCTGTAGAAGCCTCATTCGGGACCGTCCAATTTATGGCCTGCCGTTCGAAGTCTCTCCCTGTTTTGTTTAGAAAACGAGAGGTGAAGTCTGCCGCTTCAAAACTAGAGTTAGGAACTAAGTTCTGACTAGTCCCTTCAAAGGCAAAAAAACAAAAGAGGCAAAAGAATAAAACTCTGATCATTTTAACTTGGATATAGATGAATTATTGACACTTACTAGTTTGATAACCAAATGGTTAGCCAAAAGTTATTGCTATAAGGGATAATTTCTAACTAAAGGTATCTCTTCTTTATACGTTTACGAAAAGTAAAACGATACAAATGTGTAGAAATAGTATGGAAACTTAATTTGATTAATTGTGAAAATAGGAGTTGAAAATGAATCCCCAAAATTTATTGTCTCTTCCCCCTTCAATACTTACCTTAGCTGCTCACAAAAAATAACATACAATGCAACTCATAGACGGAAAACAACTCGCCAATACCATCAAAGAAGAAATTGCTGAAAAGGTCAAAGCCATTGCTGACAAAGGAGAGCGTGTGCCTCACCTAGCTGCCGTTTTGGTGGGTGACAATGCTGCAAGTAAATCTTACGTCGGCAATAAAGTTCGCTCCTGCGAGCAATGTGGTTTTGAATCTACATTGATTGATAAGCCAGCAGATATTTCTGAAGAAGCATTGTTAGAAATTATAGATGAGCTAAATAACAATGATGCTATAGACGGATTCATCGTTCAATTGCCATTACCAAAACACATCAACGAAGAGAAAATAACTTTAGCAATTAAGCCTGAAAAAGACGTAGATGGATTCCATCCTGTAAACTTCGGTCGCATGGCTCAAGGCTTAGATTGTTACCTACCAGCAACACCTTTCGGCATTCTCCAAATGCTGGATCGTTACAACATCGAGGTGGAAGGAAAAGAATGTGTCGTCCTTGGTCGTAGTAATATCGTAGGTACGCCAATCAGTATTTTGCTTTCACGAAAAGCTTCTCCTGGAAATGCAACCATCACACTCTGCCACAGCCGCACAAAAGATGTAGCGAGCCATTGCCGAAGAGCAGATATCATAATTGTCGCTTTGGGAATTCCTGAATACCTGAAAGGGGATATGGTAAAAGAAGGAGCGGTCGTAATCGACGTTGGAATCAATCGCAAGGATGATGAAACTAGAAAGAGAGGTTACCGATTAGTAGGCGATGTAGATTTTGATGAGGTGTCTCCGAAGTGTTCTTACATCACGCCAGTACCTGGTGGAGTAGGGCCGATGACGGTTACTTCTTTGCTGATGAATACGCTGAAGGCGAATCGGGGGGAAGTGTTTTAGGAAAAACTGTTAACTATTAACTTCGCTCAGTTTTTTGAAGAATGGTTAACTATTAACCGCTAACCATTGATTTCGCTCAGTTCGTTGGAAAACTTTTAACTCTTAGCATTAACCACCAACCTCACTTAGTTCGTGTATAACGAAAATTAAGACTTCACAAAGTGTGCGTTTGATTAAAACGAATAATAAAATAGTTTATAAAAAAACTTCGCTCAATTCCACAATCAGGTCATACGACAGATACGCGAATTGAGCGAAGTTAAAAGTTAATAGTCAACAGTTAAAAGTCGCCAATCTAATCCTCTACCTCAAGACCATCCTTCCCCGCCAAATCCAAAACGAAAGCATA
Source organism: Saprospiraceae bacterium (assembly GCA_045105695.1). GTDB lineage: Bacteria > Bacteroidota > Bacteroidia > Chitinophagales > Saprospiraceae > CALGLS01. The sequence continues at coordinate 17,850 of JBGCDT010000268.1, forward strand.
ATCCATTGCCGTCTCTTTGAAACGTTTGAAGCGACCGGAAGCACCTCCGTGACCAGTAGTCATGTTCGTTCGGAGGAGTAAACTGTTGTTGTCTGTTTTGAGTTCTCTGAGTTTTGCAACCCACTTGGCAGGCTCCCA
>JBGCDT010000269.1:0-5010 GCA_045105695.1 Saprospiraceae bacterium
TTACATCGAGGCGAGATTGACAAAATTTGCCTTGGAGGTTGGTTTCAATCCGCAAACGACGGAGTGGCAGTTGTCTTATGATGGCCGTAAGCAGGAGCCGATTAACCTGCCAATGAAGTTTCCATTATTGCTTTCTCAGGGCGTAGAAGGAATCGCCGTTGGTTTGTCTACCAAAATTCTACCGCACAACTTTATCGAGCTGATAAAAGCTTCCATCAAAATTCTACAAGGAAAGAAACCTAAGATTTACCCTGACTTCGATACTGGTGGAATGATCGACGTTACAGATTATAATCATGGTAAGCGAGGTGGAAAAGTGAAGGTCCGTGGACGCATTGAAATCATTGATAAAAATACGTTGGCTGTTCGTGAGTTACCTTACGGTGTAACTACCGGAGGACTGATCGATAGCATTATAAAAGCAAACGGTAAGGGTAAGATTAAGATCAAAAAAGTAACCGACAACACCGCAAAGGATGTCGAAGTTCTGATTGATCTTCCTTCTGGAACTTCGCCTGATGTGACGATTGATGCACTGTATGCTTTCACAGATTGTGAGGTTTCCATTTCACCAAATGCTTGTGTGATTATTGATCAAAAGCCGCACTTCATTGGTGTAGAAGATATTCTCGAAGTTTGTACAGAGAACACGAGGTTGCTTCTCAAAATGGAGTTGGAAATCCGACTCAACGAACTGAATGAGAAATGGCACTTTGCAAGCTTAGAAAAGATTTTCATCGAAAATAGAATCTACCGAGACATTGAGGAATGTGAAAGTTGGGAGGAAGTTTTGAAAGCCATTGATGTTGGCTTAGCTAAATATGTGGTTACACCAAAAGACAATCCTAAGAAGTCTGACAAGCGTTTACACCTTCTGCGAGACATTACAGAAGAGGACATTGTTCGCCTTACGGAAATTCGTATCAAACGTATTTCTAAGTTCAACTCTTTCAAAGCAGATGAGCTGATTGCGAAAATCGAAGCGGAGCTCAAACAGGTAAAACACGACCTCAAGCACTTGACAGAGTACGCCATTGCTTACTTTGAAAATCTCCTAAAAAAATACAGCAAAGGACAAGAACGCAAAACCAAGATCACTACTTTAGACACCATCAAGGCGACTCGCGTAGTTGCGAATAATGCTAAGTTGTATGTCAATTACAAAGATGGATTTATAGGAACTGGTTTGAAAAAAGATGAATTCATCTCTGACTGTTCTGACATTGACGATGTAATTGCGTTCTGCAAAGACGGAACATTTAAAGTCGTTCGTATTTCTGATAAAGTATTTATTGGAAAGAATATCATTCACGTTGCTGTTTGGAAAAAAGGAGATGAGCGGACGACTTACAACATGATTTACGTTGATGCAAAAAGTGGAAATTCTTATGCAAAACGTTTCAATGTAAAAGCGATTACCAGAGACAAAGCTTACGATCTGACAAAGAAGGCCAAAGGCTCCCGAGTCCACTATTTCACAGCCAATCAAAACGGAGAATCCGAAACCGTTGCCATTCTACTCTCTCAAGGTTGCAAAGCGAAAAAGAAGAATTTTGAATTTGACTTTGGAGAATTAGCCATCAAAGGAAGAGCCTCCGCTGGAAACATTGTTACTAAATATCCAATCCGAAAAGTAACACAACTAGAGATTGGGTCTTCCACTTTAGGAGCCATCAAACTTTGGATGGATAAAGTCAGCGGCCGATTAAACACAGAAGAACGAGGACTCTACCTCGGCGCATTCGACAGCGGCGATCAACTAATTGCTTTATACAAAGACGGCTCTTACGAAGTCCTTGATTTCGACCTCAATAAAAAATTCCCACACGACGAAATTCTCTACGTAGGAAAAATGCGGGACGATCTAGTTATCAGCGCCGCCTACTACGATGGCAACAAAGGCTGGACAATGGTCAAACGATTTATGATCGAGACCTCTACTAACGGACAGCGATTCAATTATCTGACAGAGCATAGTCGTTCTAAATTGTTCTTCGCTTCTATTGCTGCGAAGCCAATGATTCTTTATGATGTAAAACCAAAAGGCAAAAAAGAGAAGGAAGAATATGAATTGAGTTTAGAAGATTTCATTGATGTGAAGGGTTGGAAATCCATTGGTAATAAATTAGAGGAAACTCGGATTACGAATGTTCGGGACATCACGGAAAAGCCAAAGGAAGGAGATTCGTTGAAGCCTGGGGATACGATTGAGTTTTAATGACCACTAAAGATTACAAAGCCATATCAGATACGCTACCGAAGCAACCTGGCGTTTACCGATTCATTGACAAATCGGAAACCATTCTGTACGTCGGTAAGGCAAAGCATCTGAAAAAAAGACTGGCCTCTTACTTCGGTGATAAAAAACATCGGACGAACAAAACCAGAACGATGGTTCGGAATGCCAACCGAATCGAATATACCATTGTAGATACAGAAACGGATGCGCTGTTGCTGGAAAGCACCCTCATCAAAAAGTATCAGCCACGCTATAATGTGATGCTGAAGGATGGAAGATCCTATTCCTACATTTGTATAAAAAACGAACGCTTCCCTAGAGTTTTCCTAACTCGAAAAGTCATTAAGGACGGATCTACTTATTTCGGTCCTTATACCTCTCGCAATCGAACTAAGGACTTACTGGATCTAATAAAGACGCTTTTTCCACTTCGAAATTGTATCCTCAATTTAACCCAAGACAACATAGACAAAGGTAAGTTCAAAGTCTGCTTAGAGTATCATATCAAAAACTGCCTAGGCCCCTGCGAAGGACATGAAGACATTGAAATCTACAACAATAAGATCGCGCAAATCAGAAATATTCTCAAAGGAAACTTCGCAGCGGTGAAAACACACTTTAAAGGAGAGATGCAAACCCTGGCAGAGAATTTAGACTTTGAGAAAGCGCAGGCACTGAAAGAAAAGCTCAGAGCTTTTGAGAATTACCAAAGTAAATCTACGGTGGTAAGTACGACTATAAAAGATGTAGATGTTTTCTCTATTTCGAGTGATGAAAAAGATGCTTTTGTAAATTACATCAAAGTCGTGAATGGCGCGATGATGAATAGTTATACGTTGGAGCTGACCAAAAATTTAGATGGTGAAGAAGAAGATTTATTGGCCTATGCAATTCCACACTTGCGTGAAAAATTCAACAGTATCGCTCCTGAGATTATCCTTCCCTACGAAGTACCAATTCCTGAAAAGGAGGTAACGCTGACTGTTCCGAAAATCGGAGATAAGAAAAAACTACTGGATCTTTCGTTGAAGAATGTAAAATACTTTTTGCTGCAAAAGAAACGGGAAGCCATCAATCGTTCTAATAAACAGACGCCAGCGGAGCGCATCCTTCGTACTCTGCAAAAGGATTTGCAGATGTCTCAAGTTCCGATTCACATCGAATGTTTTGACAACTCGAATTTAGGTGGGGATTTCCCAGTAGCCTCCTGCGTCGTTTTCAAAAATGCAAAACCAGCAAAGAGAGATTATCGACATTACAATGTAAAGACCGTTGTCGGGCCAGATGATTTTGCTTCGATGACGGAGATTGTTTATCGTCGGTACAAAAGACTACTGGATGAAAAACAACCGCTTCCGCAATTGATTATTATTGATGGTGGAAAAGGGCAGTTGAGTGCTTCTGTCAAAAGCTTGGAAGAACTCGGTATTTTGGATAAGGTCACTGTCATTGGCATTGCCAAAAAGCTGGAAGAGATTTTCTTTCCGAACGATTCGATTCCTTTGTACATTGATAAAAAATCAGAGTCCTTGAAATTGATTCAGCAGGCCAGAAATGAAGCGCACCGATTTGCGATTACTTTCCATAGACAAAAACGTTCTCAGTTTTTCACGGATACGGAGTTGAAGAAGATCCCAGGCATTGGTGATAAGACAGCGGATAAGTTGTTGATACACTTTGGCTCGGTGAAAAAAGTGAAGGCGGCTACTAAGGAGCAGTTGACAGAAGTATTGTCGGCGAAGCTTGCAAAAGTATTGTTAGAATATTTTGAGCAACAGAAGGAAAACTAATTCCCTCTATTCGCCAAAGCTCGATTAGCCATCGCCATCAACTCCGTCTGGTAAGCAGCACCCTGCTTCGATTCCAGTACTCGCCCTTTTTCGTTTAGAAATAATAATGTGGGATAGGCTGAGACATTGTAGACGACAGCAAGGTTGACGCCGTTGCCTTTCTCCGCATTGACTTTGTAACTTAGAAAATTCTTTTTGAAAAAAGTTCCAATGTTCCTATCTGGAAAAACATCCTGATCCATCATCTTGCAAGGCGTACACCAGGTCGTGTAGAAATCGACGAATACCAATTTGTTTTCTCGCTCAGCTTGCTCTAGTACAGCAGTGAGTGTTTTGGATTCGACGAATTGTACGCCGCCTGTTTTGGACTTTGACTTTTTGACTTTACCAACCTTGTTTGAAGTTCTTTTCGAGCTGTTGCAGGAAGGAAAAACAATGAAGGAAGCAATGATGAGTATTAGAAATAATAATGTGCGGTTCATTCTTTAGGTGATTAGTAGATTTATTCGGTATCCGGTTACGGGTAAACCGGATACCGGTCATTCACACGAATTTGAATAGAATCTAGTGTTAGGTAGAAAGTATGGTTTTGTAGGTTTTTAGAATTTGCTGAGCCATATTTGACTTACTAAATTTAATAACGGATTTCTTAGCGTTTTCTGAAATCTGATTTCTTAAAGTAGCATCATTTAACAATAGTTTTACATTTTTAGCTAAAGCTGTGTCATCGCCTTGATTGGCAAGAAGCCCTGTTTTTCCAGTTGTTACAATCTCTGGAATACCGCCCACATTAGTTGCTACAATTGGTACGCCGCTGAGCTGTGCATCTAAAAGTGATGTCCCTAACCCCTCTTTACGACTCGTAAATAACAATACATCTACACCTCCTAAAACATCTGTTATGTCTTTTCTAAAACCTGTAAATGTAATATGCGATTGAAGTCCTTGTTCAGCGACAAAACGTTCTATTTCCGTACGTTG
>JBGCDT010000270.1:0-4561 GCA_045105695.1 Saprospiraceae bacterium
TAACGGTTACAGTCACGCCAGCTCCTGTAGTTGAGTTGCCAACGGAACAAACGCTTTGCTCTACAGAAGAAGCTTACGACTTAAGCGCTGCTACTCCAGCTGGTGGTGTATGGAGCGGAGAAGGAATTGTCGGAAATACATTTGACCCTTCTATCGCTGGAATTGGCGTTCATTCTATTACTTACACTTACTACGACGATGTAAGTGGTTGCTCAAATGACGGAACTATCGAAATGGAAGTCGTTGCGCCACCAGAAATTATGGTTAGTGACACTTCTTACTGTAATACTTCTGGTTTGGTAGAACTACCACCAGCTACTCCTGTCGGAGGTGATTGGTCGGGGCCTAGTGTTATAGGGAATTATTTTGATCCAACAGCAGCAGGTGGAGAAGGTACTTATAACATTACGTACACGTACACTGATAATAATGGTTGCTCAAATTCAGAATCTGCTTTTGTAACCATTGTGAGTCCTGACAATATCGATGCAGGTGATGACTTAGCTGTTTGTATAAACTACGATCCAATTGATTTATCTCAGATCGCTTCTCCTACAGGAGGAACCTGGAATGCAAACGGAAGTTTTGGATTAGATGGAAATATCTTTGATCCATCCCTAGCGGGAATCGGTACACATACGCTGACTTATTTCATAGGAAGTGGTAATTGTCAAGTCTCTGATGAAATAGAAATAACAGTTAATCCACTACCTGAAGTTACTGCAATGGATGACATTGAAATATGTTTGAACGCGGATCCAGTGACCTTAACGGCTACGCCTTCAGGCGGGAATTGGATAGCAACGAATGGAGGTATTCTAGTTGGTTCTGTTTTTAATCCAGAAACTTCTGGTGTAGGTGTTTACTCTTTTAACTACAATTATATTGATGGAGATGGTTGTGAAAATATAGACGAAGTTGTTGTAACGGTATTGGATATTCCAATGGTAGCGACCACAGATGCTTCCTTTTGTGATGCGCCTGGCTACGTTGATATCCCAGCAGCACAACCAGAAGGCGGTATTTGGTCTGGACCAGGTGTAGTTGGGAATAGTTTTAATCCTCAGTTAGCTGGTGGCATGGGTTCTTATCAGTTAACTTATACGGTGACAGATAACAATATGTGCACGAACGAGGCTGTAGCCACTATTATGGTAATTGCTCCAGAAAACATTGATGCAGGACCAAACGATACCATTTGTATTGATCAAGGAATCGTTCAAATGGATAACTACAGTCCGCTCTTCGGAGAATGGACAGGTATCGGAATTGTTGATGAAGCTGGTGGTTTATTCGATCCTGCCATTGCAGGAGAAGGAGTTCATACGCTGACTTATAGTATGGGAACTGGAAACTGTTATGTGGAAGATACAAAGACCGTTTTAGTTGTTGATTTAACAATAGATGCTGGAGATGATTTGAGTGCCTGTTCATTAGATGATTCCTTCTATTTAGATAATTATACGCCATCAGGAGGTGTCTGGTCAGGTGTTGGTATCACAGATGGTAACGAAGGTCTTTTTGATCCAGGAGTTTCAGGAGTTGGAGTCTATGAATTGACTTACACGTATACTGATCCGAGCACAGGTTGTGTTCGTTTTGATACACGAACAGTAACTGTAAACGGAATAGACGAAGCTGAGTTTTCATTTCCTGAATTTGCTTGTAGAAATGAGCCGATCACTTTTGTGAATGAATCACCACAAGGTTATGAATACACTTGGAATTTTGGCTTAGGTGCAGGAACCTCTACTTTAGAAAATCCGACCTATTCTTACACCGCAGCTGGCGAATATACAGTGACTTTGATTATTGAAAACCTACAAGGATGTGCTGACACTGTATCTCATGATATTAAAATTGGTGATGTTCCTGTATCATTATTTGCTCCTTCAAGTTCTGAAAATTGTGCAGGTGATTCTGTCTTTTTTACCAATCAAAGTTTTGGAGATAGTCTGAGTTACTTATGGACTTTTGGAGATTTTGAAACAAGTACTGAAGAAATTCCAGGGCCAATCTTTTTCGAACAAGGCTTTTACGATACAACATATATCGTTACACTGACAGTGAGTAATATTTGTGGTGATCATACCTATCAGGATGTTATTGTAGTACAGCCGAGACCAATAGCGGCTATCGGTTTAGCGCCATTGACAGAGTGTTCGCCATTGCTAGTGGAATTTGCAAATGCAACGACTGGTGCGGCTACAGATTTCTTTTGGGACTTTGGAAATGGAAATACTTCTACAGAACAATTTCCTGAAACCCAAACTTACTTTACCGATACTACAACTACTATATATCCCGTAATGATGATTGCTACGAATGTTTGTGCTGCGGATACTGTTTACTCTGAAGTGATTGTCGAACCTGCTAATGTAACTGCCTCTGCAGAAGTTTCTCAAGACGCAGGTTGTCTGCCATTAATTGTTGATTTCACAAATTTTAGTACTCCAGGTGCAACTGTGGACTGGGACTTCGGAGACGGAAATACTTCAGCCGAAATTGAACCTACTCATACTTTTGATGAGCCAGGTGAATATATGGTGATCCAATACGCAAGTAGCGAATGTGGATATGATACTTCAGCTATTCTGATCACTGTTTATCCAGAGCCGGAAGTTGGCTTTGTTCATGAAACGTCAGTTTGTAGTCTACAAGATGTATTATTCCAAAACGAATCAGAAAATACGACAGGTCATTACTGGGATTTCGGAGATGGCAATACTTCTTCTGAAAATAACCCAGTGCATACTTACAGCGGACCAGGAACATACACCGTTTCACTTTTGGGTATTTCTCAATTCAATCAGTGTGAAGCAGTTTATCAATCTGAGATCACAATTCTAGAATTACCAAATGCTAATTTCGAACCTTCAACAACTTATGGTTGTGCGCCATTGAATATCACTTTTGGTAATACTTCTACGGCAGCTTTATTTTACTTCTGGGACTTTGGAGATGGTAACACAAGCATTGAAATGAATCCTAATCATACTTTTGAAGAGCCTGGTACTTACGCAGTTACTTTACGTAGTACAGATGTTTACGGATGTTATCAAGACACAACGGTTTATAACATTATAGTTACGCCAGTGCCACAAGCAGATTTTTATTTTGAAAAAGAAGAAATTTGTGGATTGCCTGCAACCATTAATTTCCAGAATATTTCCGAAGGAGCCTTAGATTATCAATGGTATTTTGGAGAAGGCTCAGCGGCAACTACGACTAATCCTAGCTTTACTTACACCGCAGCAGGAACTTATGAAGTTATGATGATTGCTTTTAATCAATTTAGTTGTAATGACACAATGCTGGTCGAAGTAGAAATCTATGAAGATCCAACTGCTGAGATTGAAATTGAAAGTACAGATGGTTGTTCACCATTGAGTGTTCGGTTCTTAAATAATTCTACAGCAAGTACAGAAGTGTTCTGGGATTTCGGAGATGGAGCCACAACGGATGAAAGTTCTCCAAGACATATTTACGATACACCAGGAACTTACGAAGTAAAGCTAATTGCAACAGTAAATAACCAATGTCCTGATACAACGATTTATTTGGAACCCATAAAAGTGTATCCACAAGCTTTTGCAAATTTTGAGGCAGTGCAGATTGGTAATGATGGAACTTATGACATCGTAAACCTTTCAGAACATGCTGATGATTTCATATGGGAGTTCTCTGATGGAGCGACAAGCACGATGGAAAGTCCAACTCATAGATTCAGTAATAATGGTGTACAGCAAATCTATCTGGAAGCAAACAATCAGTATGGTTGTATGGATGATACTTTAGTTTCTTTTGTACCTGATTTTGTAAAAGGACTTTATCTTCCTAACGCTTTCTCACCTGAGCAGGGAATCGGAGATGTGCGTCTTTTTAAAGCTAAAGGAATAGGCTTGAAAGAATACCACTTGAAAATTTTCTCTACTTATGGACAACTGCTTTGGGAATCAACGGCTCTTGACGAGGAGGGTAGACCTTCTGAAGGTTGGGATGGAATTGTAGATGGAGAAATGATGCCGCAGGATAGTTATGTTTGGAAGTGCTCGGGGATTTTCTTAGATGGTAGCTCTTGGGGAGGGGTAGAGGAAGGCAATAGACGAAAAGTAATGGGATCGCTGGTATTGCTGCGATAATGCCTTAGGGGCTATAACGAAAAGAGGACTCCAAAGGCAGAACGCGGATGAAACGGATAAGACAGATCTTTTGGATTTTCATTCTTTATTTGAAAATCTGTTGAGATCTCTAAACTCCGTTTTATCCGCGTTATTAATTTTTACGAACCAAAGTACGATTTATAAATTCCAGCTCTAGGTGCAAAACCTAGCCACATCCCAGGATACATAAGTAGAGACATCAAAGCATTTCCAGCTTCATAGGTAATGTCGTCCACGATCATAGAGTGGTCTTCGTCAATCTTTCTTACAATGTGTTTATGCTTCCAGTAGGAGAGGGGCCATGGTAGTTTTTTACCTTCGTCAATGAAGTAGGCTTCTTTGTCATCATGACCGTGATCTGTGATATGAGAAATCCATTCTGTACGAATTGGACTTAC
>JBGCDT010000271.1:0-5881 GCA_045105695.1 Saprospiraceae bacterium
AGTCATTCCGAATCCTACTGCTACACAAAACATAGACAAAGTTTTGAATAATAATTCAAACGGATCTGCTAATGTAAATAAGACAGACAATGTCTCGATAAAAGACGCAACACCTGCAGCAGCTACAAATAATAACCTCTCTGTTGGCACAAGCCAGTCAAGCAGCAATACATTTACAAACAACGATATACCAAATGCAGGTTCTACTATTTCCGATAACGAAAATGCTGAAGAGCAAAACATTTTGGTCGTCAACGATACTGAAGAAGCTGAAGAGACAAACAATACAACAATCGAAAAAGATAATTCTGCAACAGGTACTGCAACAACAGATGATAAGAAATCGGCAATCGCACCAGTAGCCATTTCTACTTCTGTAAATCAATTAACGATAAACAGCCTGCTTGCTCAAATCAAGATGGCGCCGAAGATGGCCGCTTTTGATGAAGACGAACTTCCAGCATTTCAAGAACCAGCGATTATAAAGATCAAACCTCACAAATCTCCTTTCAGCTTAGGTGCTTACGGCGGTTATGGATTAGCTGCTCATCACCTCAGCTCGAATGCAAGTGAAGATGCCGGTTACCTGTCCCTACGGGAAAAAACAGAGACTGCCGAGCAGATTCTTACTGCCGGATTGAACCTACAATATCAGTTTAAAAAAGGACTCTATCTAAAAACAGGATTGGGTTATCAACAAATCACAGAGCGTTTCGATTTTACAAAAGTAACACAAAGCGACATCGATGTTTTGCAAACACCAACTACCGTCTACAAGAGATCTGACGGAACTATAGACACTACTCTAGGAACTGTAACGGTACAAAAAATCAACATCCAAGATCGAAAGATTTATAACCGCTACAGAATGATAGACCTTCCGTTACTCGTTGGTTATCAGCAAGCCACTACGAATAGATTGTCTTGGTTTGCAGAAGCTGGCGTATTGGTAAACCTAGCTTTTCTACCAGACGGAGAAATCATAGATGAAGATGGCGAAACGATTATTGACCTTGCGAAATCTGATGATTTCAGAAACGCAGCTGGACTAACTGTAAGTGGAGCGGTTGGATTGTCCTATAGAATTACAAAGCGCATCAGTCTGCAAATAAGCCCAAGACTACGCTACGGACTAGGAAGTGTAACCAATGGAAACTCGCCGCTTTCACAGCAGTTTTGGAGTGGGGCTTTAGAGACCGGAATGCGCTATCAGTTTTAAGAATTTGACTCCTGAGTTTTAGTCATCAGAACTCAGTCAAAAAATATCAAGCTAATTTGAAACTGCTCATCAGGATTAAACTCCTGAATGAGCAGTTTTTTTATTTTTCATAAACTAAGGTTAGTGATACGGTCCCCAGTTTCACCTCTCCACTTTCTTCTACCGCTAACTCTTCATTAATTACAACAGTGATTTTGTCTTCTGCCAAAACACCACTTATATCACTAATAGAATCATCAAAGGCGAAGGCAACACCTGCCCCACTCACTTGATAAGAACCAGTGGAGCCAGTGAATAAAATACACTCCATGTTTTGATAAGTCGTTGTGCCCATGATGTTATTTACAATCTGATTCAGTGTTACATAACTCCATAAGAAGGAACTATCCGCGTTCAAAAGAATAGTAGAGTTGCAAGTCAAATCATCTAATAATTCTGTTTGATCAAAAGTACCTGTAACGTCGGGATCGAGAGCCTTGTCTGACTCGATAGTCCTTAAGGTATAAATCCCAGAGTAGTCAGGTGTATTCATACTTTCATCATCAGACGAACAGGAACATATTTGAAGACCAAGTAAAAAGACAAGAAGTATCTGTAAATTTTTCATATTGACAATTTTGTATATCTAAATTTCAAGACTAGAGTTTCTAGTATTTTTAATTGTGTTTTAAACGTCAAAAAACAGAGCGCGAAGGTAGAATAAATATTTACTGAATTAAACAACTTCTAGAATCATTTGATGTAGCAGATCGATTCTGCCTTTGATTCCTAAAAGGATAGCTTGCTTCTAAATAAGAATAGTCATCACATTCAAAAAGCCTTTCCAAGAACTAATCTTGAAAAGGCTTTTGATATCCTTTATAGAACTAATTTAAACTTTTAGAAATGATTGGTCAGAATTAAGTAATTTTCAGACCTTGATTTTTCTACAATTAATATATAGTTTTTGGTACGGCCTTATTACTAGGTAATAATCTCAAGCATATCGAATCATCCTGTTTTAAGCAGGATAATTCGATAATATTCGAAAAGCTTGAGTGATTAATACGAAACAGTTAAATGGATCGTAAAAATCTTACTTAAGTATAACCATCTTCATCGTTTGTAACCTGTTATTACTATTGAGTTGATAGTAATATAAACCAGCTGACAGTAAATCATTACGACTAACAATCACCTCATTATATCCTTTCTCAAAGTCACCTGTGATTTCTCTGACAACCCTGAATGAAGTATCAAAAATCTTAATACTAGCAGAACTCGCTTCTGGTAAATTAAAACTGATGACCGTTTCATCTCTGAATGGATTCGGTCTGTTCTGATACAGTACTAGTTCATCTGAGGAAATAAGCTGATCATTAAATCTCAATTCTGGTTGTAATAATTCAACTTCACCATCATTCGTAAATTCAGTGTAAGCTTCAGCCTTAGTGTACTTAGAGCTTAGGTCAAACCAATCACTCAACTTACCTGATCGTACTGCTTTGAACTTCATACGGAATACCGCCGTTTCATTATGCATAGTAACTGCTTCCATATTATGCCAGCTGGTGGTTATCACCCCTTCCTCTAAAAAGCGGAAACCAAAGTTTGCTTCAGATAACGTTGTTAAGCCATCAGCTTCGACACTTATGAAATCAAGCGATTTATGATCGAACTTTAAGGCATATTGGAAACCAATAATTTGGTTAAAATCTCTGGCCTTAAATTCAACTTCAAACTCCTCCCCTGTTTCTATACCTTTATCTTCAATCTCAAATACAAGACTACCTTCAAAGTTACGTGGATCATTCTCAGCCATTGCACTTGGAATTACAGAGCCATTGACATCACCTATTTTCACACCAATGAAATCATGCTCTTCCTCCCCAAACAAACCGTTGATCGAAATCTCTTCGGGAAAGATTGTACTAAATGGATTTGTTGGTTCAGGGAAAACGAAGGCTGCTTCCACAAATTTCCAAGAAGTATTATCCGAAAAGGTTTCTATATTATGCAAAATCAGTTTACGAAGTTCCACAATATCAAAAGTAGTTATACTTCCTGATTGGTTAATATCAGCTGCAATCATCTTGTAAGGAGAATCCAGTAATTCCAACTGTAAAATATGCTTGGATATTAAAACCAAATCGTAAGAGGAAATACCATTGAGATAATCGATATCACAGAAAGGCATGATTTCAAAATTTAAGCCCTGTGTCAAACTATCAAAAATATAATAGCCATCATCTTGAGTCATATAGTGATTCATGGAATTACCCTGACCTAACATTACATCTACATTTTCTACCATTAGCCCCTGCTCAGTATAAATATGTCCATGTAGTTGAGGTCCTTCAGGAGGTGTATTACCAAAAGTAATAGTAGTTGATGCAGAAGCAGTATTACCACAATCATCAGTTATCGTCCATATTCTCGTAATGCTACCTGTACAATTATCTCCAACCACTTCGTCTTCAAAAGTAAGCACAGCAGTAGAACAGTCATCAGAAAATGTAGGAGTTCCAAATATAGCTGGCTCTCCACAATCAACAGCCTGATCCATTGGTACAGTTGTAAATTCAGGAACTTCATTATCAATAGTAAATGTTCCAGTATAGCTCGTACTATTTCCACAATTATCAGTTGCTGTAAAGGTAACTGTAGTAATAGCTTCCCCTTCGTTACAACTTGTATTCAATGGTATATTCTCAGCTTGGAAAATTACATCATTATCACAATCATCTATTGCAGAAAGACCGTTCTCCATGTACTCAATCCAGTGAGTATACCAGTAGTTGATATCAGCAGAACAATTAATCTGATCGCATACACTTGGTGGCACTGAAGTGATGGTTGGAGGTGTGTTGTCAATAACAGAAATAGTCGTTACACAAGTGGCAGTTCGGCCACAAGCATCAGTTGCTATAAAAGTGACAACAGTAGCATTTCCACAAGTAATATTGTTGAAGTTGCTTGGTGAATAAGTAATATCTACATCTACCTGGCAAGAAGAATTAGCTGTAGCTAATCCCAAATGGGTATTGATATAATCCATATTGTTCTCATCACCACAGTTTAATATCAAGTTGAAAGGAGGACATTCAATAGTTGGTCCTTCATTTCCGATAATAAAATCACGAGTAGCGGAAGTGGATCGACCACAATCATCCGTAACCGTATATATATACCTGTATCGAGTACCTGGGCAGTCGGGTGTTCCAATTATATCTGGCCCCGTAATTTCAACTGTAGCTCCAAAAGAACAGTCTGTTGTATAGGTCACATCAGATTCCATTGGATTCGCAAGACTTCCACAGTACTTATAACACTCAGGAGCGATGTCTGTAATAATGGGTCCGTTTGTACTTTCGAGGTAAGTGAATACCTGGGTACATGAACTCTGGTTTCCACAAATATCAGTTACAAAGTAAGTACGTGTTACGATCAGCGGATTACCTGGACAGTTGTTGCCTCCGTTGTTTTCGTTAGTTGTAAAAAATGTAAATTCATCAGAACAAGCATCCGAAAGTGTTCCCCCTGCTGCGATAAAATCTTCTGCGTTATTGATAGGAGCTGGTACTGTTTCGAAACAAGTTAATGTCATACTTGGTGGACAGGTGATTACAAAATCATCTAATTCAGCTACCGTAAATGTACTGTTACACGTTAACGGATCTACATTGCAATCGTCTGTCGCACTTAACGTGAAATCTAAATTCACTGCTCCACCACACACAAAAACTGGCAAGGCTGGTACATCGCCTATATTCGACATCGCATTACATCCATCATTCACTGCAAAGCCTGCTGACCAAGTCGCATACGCATCTGATATTTCTGTTTCTGTTGCACAAGCTCCTAGGCTCACACTCATTGGACAGTCTACTGTCAGATCAGGAGGCAATATTCTGAAGGACTCAGAACATGTTTCAGATTCTTCATCTGGATCAAGCATTCCATTCGTTGGAGCCAGATCATCAAAGAGTGTATATGTTCTGGTAACTATAAGATCACCATCACAAAGCGCTCCTGTTGATGAGGTAGAACTTATCATAGTAAGTGTACCACATGGATCAGGACCGATAGCTGTAAAAACATTATTAAAATTTGTCTCAGCAGCAGGAATAACTGCTGCAGAACAACCAGCGATATCCTGAGGAGCAGGATCTAAGTTACAGGTAGCCATAAATTCGCAACAACCATCAGCAGAAATAACTAGACCTGCTAGACTCAAATTATTGGATGATGTACAAACAGTATACTGAATATTCCCCGAGTTTGAAAGAGGTACATCGGCATCAATATCCCCATCTGCCTGAATGATCACAGTACTTCCTATCTGATTTTCGCAATTTTCATTATATACATTTGGGCTGTTCGCACCTGCATTACAGCCAGAACCTTGAGTAATTTCAAACTCTAATCGAGGCACTATGGTTGGATCATTGTCTACACAATCTGCTAAATTCTGAGAACCACCAATTGCTGGACAGGCCAAAAGGCTAGCGACATCGAAAATCAAGTCAGTACATTTATAGCCATTATTTCCACAACCATTTGTAAGTGTCATTATTTCAAGACAGTTATCTGGCTCTGTAACAAATGTACAATCAATGATCGTGTTAACAGGATCACAGAGCTCACCTCCATTACCTGTATCATCTACGATAAAACAACCTG
>JBGCDT010000272.1:0-3149 GCA_045105695.1 Saprospiraceae bacterium
AACAACTAATGTGCGGGAATCACGAGCTAAACGTCCTTCCAGGCCAGTTCCAACAACCGGGGCTTCCGGGCGAAGTAATGGTACGGCCTGACGTTGCATGTTTGATCCCATCAAGGCACGGTTGGCATCATCATGCTCCAAGAATGGAATAGATGAGGCTGCAATCGATGCAATTTGGTTGGCTCCAACGTCCATCAACGTAAGTTCTGTTGGCGGAACAACTGGGAAGTCACCTTCGTAACGCGCTTTAACTGTCTCCGTTAAGAAGTTTCCTTTATCATCAATCTGAGCGTTTGCTTGCGCAATTGTTTGCTCATCTTCCTCTTCTGCAGATAGGTAAATTGGCTCTGTTTTACCATCAACCTTACCTTTAACTACTGCGCGGTATGGAGTTTCAATGAATCCAAGTTTGTTTACTTTGGCGAATACACACAAAGATGAAATCAAACCAATGTTTGGTCCCTCTGGTGTTTCAATCGTACATAGACGACCATAGTGTGTATAGTGAACATCACGTACCTCGAAACCTGCTCTTTCACGGGAAAGTCCACCAGGTCCTAGTGCCGACAGACGGCGCTTGTGTGTTACCTCAGAAAGTGGATTCGTTTGATCCATGAACTGCGATAGCTGGTTTGTTCCAAAGAACGAGTTGATTACCGAAGAAAGTGTTTTCGCGTTAATCAAATCAATTGGTGTAAAGACTTCGTTGTCACGAACGTTCATACGCTCACGAATTGTTCTAGCCATACGTGCCAAACCAACTCCGAATTGAGAGTACAATTGCTCACCAACTGTTCTTACACGACGATTCGAAAGGTGATCGATATCATCGACATCTGCTTTCGAGTTGATCAATTCAATCAAATACTTGATGATGGAGATCATATCCGTTTTGGTCAATACACGTGAAGTTTCCTCCATGTTATCACCCAATTTCTTGTTCAAACGGAAACGACCAACTTCTCCAAGATCGTAACGTGTATCAGAGAAAAATAGTTTTTCAAATACTCCTTTTGCCGTTTCATAATCTGGCGGCTCAGCATTACGCAATTGGCGGTAGATATGCTCTACGGCTTCTTTTTCAGAGTTTGAAGTATCTTTCTGAAGTGTATTATAGATAATCGTGAAGTCAGCGCTATTGATATCCTCTTTGTGAAGGATGATTGTTTTAGCTCCTGAATCCGTGATTAATTCAATGTGTTCTTCTTCGAGTACAGTTTCACGATCGAGTAATACTTCATTACGTTCGATTGAAACTACCTCACCTGTATCTTCATCTACGAAATCTTCTACCCATGATTTCAATACACGCGCAGCCAATTTACGGCCGATCGCTTTCTTGAGGTTTGCTTTTGTCGCTTTGAGCTCATCAGCAAGGTCAAAAATTTCGAGAATGTCTTTGTCACTTTCGTATCCGATTGCACGGAACAAAGTGGTAACAGGTAATTTCTTTTTACGGTCGATATACGCATACATCACACTGTTGATGTCTGTTGCGAATTCGATCCAAGATCCTTTGAAAGGAATCACACGCGCCGAGTACAATTTAGTACCGTTAGCGTGACGACTTTGACCAAAGAAAACTCCTGGTGAACGGTGCAATTGAGAAACGATTACACGTTCTGCTCCGTTAACCACGAATGATCCTTTCGGAGTCATGTATGGAATTGTACCAAGATATACATCCTGCACGATTGTTTCAAAATCCTCGTGCTCAGGATCTGTACAGTATAATTTTAGTTTCGCTTTTAAAGGGACGCTATACGTCAATCCACGATCGATACACTCTTCAATTGTGTAGCGCGGTGGGTCAATAAAGTAATCAAGAAACTCTAGAACGAATTGGTTTCTTGTATCTGTAATTGGGAAGTTTTCTGCGAATACTTTAAAAAGTCCTTCACTGTCCCGGTTTTCTGGAGTTGTTTCCAATTGAAAGAACTCACGGAATGATTTTAGTTGAATATCCAAAAAATCTGGATATGCGAACTGATTTTTGCTCGACGCAAAATTCACTCTTGTTGATAATTTGCTTGCTGTTGCCAAGGTCAAACGTTTTTGGTGAAAATTAATAGCACTATTCTGTACCCTCTGCGAAAAAACAGGAATAGGCATCCGTCAAATGACGGACGCCTTTCCCAAAATTTAAGTAACTAATTACTTGATCTCTACTTCAGCTCCCGCTTCTTCCAAAGAAGTTTTAAGACCATCAGCTTCGTCTTTAGAAACTCCAGCTTTCAATGTTGCTGGTGCACTATCGACCATTTCTTTAGCTTCTTTCAAACCAGCTCCAGTCAATTCTTTTACCAATTTAACTACTGCTAATTTAGAACCTCCTGCTGCTTTAAGAATTACATCGAATTCAGTTTGCGCTTCAGCAGTTTCTCCACCACCACCTCCGGCAGCAGCTACTGCTACTGCTGCAGCTGCAGGTTCGATTCCATACTCATCCTTAAGGATAGTTGCTAGTTCATTTACGTCTTTAACTGTCAAGTTAACTAACGCTTCTGCCATTTCTTTCAAATCAGCCATTTTATTTTTGTTTTAAAAAATTCGTAATAAATAATAATAATTATGCTCTTTCTTCGAGCGTTTTAAGGATCCCAGCGATTGTACCACCAGCACCTTTAAGTCCAGATATAACATTCTTAGCAGGACTTTGAAGCAATCCGATAAGCTCTCCAAGCATTTCTTCTTTGCTTTTGATATCTGCAAGTGTTTGTAGTTGATCATCGCCAACGTATACACTTTCATCAATCCAAGCACCTTTAAGAACTGGCTTATCAAGTTTCTTACGAACATCTTTGATAAGTTTTGCTGGCGCATTTCCGATTTCTGCGAACATGATTGAAGTCGCACCTTTCAATGTATCTTTAAGATCACCGAAATCTTTGTCTTCAACTCGATCCATCGCTTTCTCAAGTAGTGTGTTTTTAACAACACGCATACTTACATTAGCGTTAAATGCTTTACGTCGCAAGCTATTTACTGCCTCTACTGTTAATTCTGCCGTATCCGTTAAGTAGATTACGCTGTTGTTTGCTAAATCATTAGCCAACTCATCTACATACTTTGCTTTTTCTTCTTTTGTCATTTCAAATCCGTTTTAAGCAATTAGAGACTTAGCGTCTATTAGAATACTAGGACTCATG
>JBGCDT010000273.1:0-44135 GCA_045105695.1 Saprospiraceae bacterium
TACCTGGCTACGCCGACTAGACAGGCTCGCCGATGCTAAGGCATCGCCTACGTTTTATGCCCCGTCTGGCCGCCGGACAGGCTCATTCATATCCAAAATCCAATTCCATTTTTTGTTAAAATAATTCTGTCCAATTACTTACAATAAATAAAAACGGTACTGAATATGAAATTATCATTCTCCTTCTTAATACTGCTTTTAAGTTTTGCTTGCTCAGAAACGTCTGATAAAAAAAACAATACACCTCCATCTGAAAAAACTAAAATAATAGAACCAGCATTCCAATCCATCCTTGATTCAGCGAATGTAAAAGGCGCTATTTTAATATTTGATGTCCAATCCAAATCATATTATTCCAATGATTTCAACTGGTGTGAAAAAGGTATACTCCCCGCCTCTACTTTCAAAATTCCTAATTCAATAATTGCTTTAGAAACAGGTGTTGTAGAAAATGACAGTAGTCTTTCAAAATGGGATGGAGAACAAAAAGCATTTGACATTTGGGAACGGGATTTAATATTCAGAGAAGCTTTTCACTATTCTTGTGTTCCTTGCTATCAGGAAATTGCCAGGAAAATTGGCCCTCAGAGAATGCGGTCCTATTTAGATAAATTAAATTATGGAACAATCGTATTCGACGCTAACAACATTGATTTATTCTGGTTGGAAGGAAAATCCAGAATTACGCCATTGGAACAAATAGATTTTTTACAGCGATTTTATCAATCGGAGTTATTAATCAAAAAAAGAACAGAAAAAATCATGAAGGAGTTAATGATAATTACGAAAAGTGACACGTATATACTCTCTGGGAAAACAGGCCTCTCCATCACTAATGGCCATTACAATGGATGGTTCGTAGGTTATTTTGAGTCTGACAATAAACTCTATTATTTTGCGACGAATATAGAACCGAAAGGAGATTTTGAAAGAAATGCATTTCAGCGAGCTAGAAAGGATGTTACTTTTGGTGCGCTTAGAAAGTTAGGAATATTAGAGGAATAAACTTTACTTGGCAATCCGTAAGCAAGAAGACAAAACGCACTCATCGATATCACTCCAAAACATCCTACCTTCGATCTTAACAGCAAAACTTAATTAACCTCAATAAGCAAAAGCATGAAAAAGCAACTACTTACTCTTACCTTTTCATTCTTCTTATTCACTAATCTCATAGCACAAGAGTGGGCGCCCATAGGAGCAACTTGGCATCTTAGTGTTCGTTACTATACCACTACTGACATCCATTATTCAAGACTAGAAAGCATAGGAGATACAATTTTTGAAAATCAACCTTGTCGGATTATTACTCGAAGTAATGCCACTTGTCTGGGACGGCCAACTGTAGAATTCATGTATAATGAGAATAACAAAGTTTACTACTACGATTTTCAAGACAGCATTTTCAACTTACTAATTGACTTTAATGCTGAGGTAGGAGAAACTTGGGAAGTTCCCATGTGGACTACTGGAGGGCAGCTCGTATTTCCGATTAGAGTAGATTCCATTAGTTATTTACAGCACCAGGATGATTCTTTGCGGATACAGCATGTAAGTCTGAGTTATGATGACAACATCTTTATAGACTTGGGACAAACCGTAATTGAAGACATAGGGTTCTCAGACGGATTATTCATTGATCTTTCCGCTCAAATCCCTTGCGATATCGACTACGAAGGGCCCCTCCGCTGCTACGAAGATGAAAACCTTGGATTAATTTCTTTTGTAGATTATGCTTGCGATCTTGTACCAACAGAAGAAATAGAAAATCAATTTACACAAGTAGAAATATACCCTAATCCCAGCAGTGATTTTATTTTTATTGATCATCAATTCTCTGATGCGGATAATTTATCCTATAGTATTTTTTCTATTGACGGTAAATCACTTGGCAGCTCAAAATTAGTTGCTGATAAAATCGATGTCTCTTTATTCAGCAAAGGAATTTATTTCTTACAAATTTTCGAAAATGAAAACTTGATAAGTATCAAAAAAATCATCAGACTATAAAAGGATGTAGTCTAGAAAAGATAGATAGCATTTCCTCTTTACATAAATTGGATATAATTAAGCAGGTGATTAAATTTGTCTTTATAATAAATTAAGATGAAGTTATTAGTTATATTTAAATTGAATACTTGCTTAACTGCACAAATTTAAAAGTCCTTATCTACTTAGCATAAAAAAACCATTTACCGAATTAAAATTCAGTAAATGGTTTTTTATTACTTTTCAAACCACTCTTATTCGACCACTACTAATTTCTCTTCTCCAATTATGTTACCTCCAGCAATTACCTGAACGGAATAAACTCCAGCGGATAATACTGATGTAGATACTCTTGTAATATTTGCATCCAAAGTCTGTTCATAAACTACGCGCCCCAGCATATCCGTAACATTAAGATTGTAATCGCTTCCGACAGCTTGGTTCATGCGTACTTCAAAATAATCCAAGGCTGGATTTGGAGCAACAACAAAAGACAATTCATCTAGATCATCTGTATCAATACTCAATACTACAAAAATGTCCATTACCAAACCTCCGACATACAAACCGTTATCACAGCTCAGAATAAAACCAAATTCATCAGGATCTAAATCTTCGCCGTCATTTACATAACTGAGTAAGCCATTGTCTATATCACTTTGAGTGAAGGAAGTACCAATAGCCGCCGCCGTTCCGTCTACGAATAATTCACCATTCATAGGGAGAGACGTGATTGTATAAGTCAACCCATCCGTAGAACCACTACAGTCACCTGTTATATTCAGAGGAACAATATTCAAGGTTCCGCCCTGTAAAACTTCTCCTCCGTTTAGATCGAGATTAGGTTGTTCTGTACTAGGTTCTGGGCCACAAATCTCTAGAGACCAGCCAGTAAGATCACCTGTTGTCGGATTCACAGCATCAGTGATATCCAATGACCAAATACCTTGTGCACTTTCGCCATTAAAAATAGAAAGCGCTTCTTCTGCTTGGTAAGTCATTCCATCAACCGGTGGACAAGGAATTCCAGTACCTAAGCCATCATCGTCAAACTTCAAATCAAAATCATTATCGTTTCCACAAATACCTCCAAACAACACCGCACTATTTCCAGAAGGATCAGACAACGCTAAAGTCAACTGCCCTACTCTACCATGCTCTCCAGTCAAATTCGTTACGTTTACATCTGCGACAGTTATGTCTGAGAATACATTCAATTCCGCACTTATAGTAGAACTGTTCGGAATATCTAATGGAACATTACCATAAATAAATTCTTCACAAGCTGACAATTCTGTCTGGAAGGAATACAAAGGAGACCAACTCCCCTCTCCACAAGTTTCTTCAAATCCTCGAACTCTCCAGAAGTAAACGGTATTTTTATTTAAAGAAGAATTAGGCGTAAAAGAATTACCTATTAAATTGGTTCCCGTGTACACAATGTTAGAAAAATCAGCTGTCAACGATACTTCTATATTATAAGAACTCGCAGTTGGCAACTCTTCCCATGTAAATGTAGTGTTAGCAGCCACACCTACGGCACCATTTTCAGGCCCTGACAATGTTGCTATTGCAGGTGCTCCGTCAGTTACTTTTATAGTAATTGGCAATTCCTGATCGCCTGTTGTACCAGATAATGATATTACGATATCGTATTCTCCGTTAACTACTGTATTATCAGCCGTGGCAGTTATGATTACATCAGCAGGAGGTACAACATCATTATCACTGAAAGTAAGTGAAAATCCAGCAGGTGCTCCACTGGCAGATAAATTCACAGGGTCGTTGTAGCCATCTACCGCAGCTATTGATACTTCAAATTCAACTGATTCTGTATCACAAATGGTCTGATCGTTTGTATTTGATAGAAAAACAAAATCAGGTCCAGCAGCTGGAATGATTGTAAAATTCTCATTAGAAATATCAAAGAATACATTATCCGCTCCTTTTATTTTCGCTCGAATTTGTCCTCCCACAACATCTGGAATTTGAACAACAGCAGAACCTGTATTTGGCAGATTAGTAGCTACCGTATGCGGATAAGTAAATCCACCGTCTTCTGAAAGGAAAATATTTACTTCTGAACAATTCACAGGTGATAAATCAGTATTAGCAACATCCCACATAATGTTTTGCAAAGAACCTACTGCCCACGTTTCGCCTCCATTCGGAGCCATTACCAGAAACGGACCGGCATTATCCGCTACATCAAAAGTTAGCTGATCATAATCCACTCCGCCTCCTCCTGGCACGTTATCTCTTACGATAAGTCTAAAGTTCATCTCTCTACCAAACTGAGCCATAAGCTCACCAGTCGTCTGTATATTGTTAACAATGTCACTTATTCTAGGGAAGATACGCGTTGGGTGATCTTCCGGTTTCCAGCTTCTGAAAAGCGGAGCAGTTCCCAATGCATCATCAGGATGTGTAGGTGATCCAAGGTCATACTGTTCCCAGCAGTAGGTTAGCGAATCCCCTTCTTCATCAGTAGCAGAACCCGTTAATTCGAAAGGGGTCTGATAAGGTATAAAAAAGCCTCCTTCGCCAGCTTCTACGGTCGGAGGAGTATTGTTGGTTGCGGTCATTTCAGGACAAGTGTTCCCTTCCTCTTCTTGAGAATATTGAATAATCTCATCATAACTAGCGACATGAAATTGATCAATTGAATTTTCCGCAATATTTGTTTGTCCACAAATACCAGCATAGCCCATAATCGTAACAGCAGAACCCGGCTCATAGGGTTGTGGACCTTGATTAAGTCCTCCACCACAAGCATTGAACGTATGGTTTCCACTGAACTGATGCCCCATTTCATGCGCTACATAATCAATAGAAAAAACATCATCAATCGGAGAATTCAAACCAGTAACTCCCCAACCCTTTAATTCGCCACAGACAACACCTAGGCCTGCGATTCCTCCACCTCCTGTGCTAAAAACATGACCGATGTCATAATTGTCAGAACCGATGATGGCATTGATATTATCGTTATTCTGATCAAGCATGGCGCCACCATTATTATTTGTATATGGATCCGTTCCACCATCAAAGTAGATCAAAGTATCTGTGTTTGCAATCATAATCATAGTAACAGTCACGTCTCTTTCGTAAACTCCATTTACCCGGTTCATTACGGTAGCCATAGCTGCCAGTACCAGTGGTTTAGTTCCTCCATGAAAAGCACTGTACTCTCCTGTAGTAGCCAGTGCGAGTCGGTAAGTTCGTAGTTCTGTACCTGTGGACATAAAGGCTGTATCATCATTGCCATCACTGGCACTATTCGAAAAGGAAGAGCTATTGATTGCAGTTGTTCCGCAAGAAAAAGCCTCTGCTTCATCACGCGGTAGATCATTCTTATGAAAAGCCATGTAGGTTGAAAGATCATCTTCATAAGCAGGTTCTATGACAACAGTCTCTTCATTAGAAAATATCATGGC
Organism: Saprospiraceae bacterium; assembly: GCA_045105695.1. GTDB lineage: Bacteria > Bacteroidota > Bacteroidia > Chitinophagales > Saprospiraceae > CALGLS01. Next base: position 5,427 of record JBGCDT010000273.1, read on the forward strand.
ATGAAAACCAGCTGGTCCTAAATCCAGTTTGATGATTTGCCGAGGGTTATCGATTCCCCTTCCTGTGTATGTTCTAATTTCTGGATACTTCGCCTGCAAAGGAGCTTCCATCACAGGAGCTTCGTACAATGCAAAACGTTGGAGTGATCTTTCTCCTGAAGGAATCTTAATTTCAACAAGGTCTTCCTCATTTAGAATATCATTTTTCAGTTTAGCTTCTGCAAGAAGTGTTTGCAAAGCTGCTACATCTAAATCATAGAGATCGAATTCTGTAGCAGGGAGACGAAGCTTTTCTACATCAATAGTTTTATCGTCGAGGGCAGTCCAGACAGAAGAACTGTTTTGAGCAATTAACAAATGGTTTAACGCCACGAAGAGCAGTCCGATAGTGAGCAGTTTTTTTTTCATGTTTTGTATTAGTTAGAAAGATAGTGAGTGTTTTTAATGATTTTAGCAAGACTAAAATTACAATAATAATATAACTCCAAAACAGGATATCTGGTTTTAGCTCGTCGGATAATCGTTTGAAGAATACATTAGTCAGGTAGACAACATTTTACATCTCTTTATCTTTTATTTTTATTTGATAAAAAATTGAAGCAGGTAGCCTTAGTGACAATAATGAAAAAGTTTGAAACATAATCTGGTTTAGCTCGTGAAAGATATAGATGACCTAAGCCAGCTTATTTACTAAGTTCCAATTTATATACAGATGGTCAAAACAAGACGAACATTCTTGTTTTCGAATATAAATTAAGTTATGAAAATTCGCGAATCTTAAATTTACCCTGATGGCTCTTTTCAATGTTGCAGAAACGAAAGATGTCTCGACCGCTTCCAGCAATAACTTTCAGCTTTATGATACACTCCCCGATCCGGTCTTAGTCCGTGACCGCAACTCCTTGTTAATTTACAAAAACAACGCAGCTAAATCCAATACTTTACTTCATACGGAAGGAGCATACTACAGCGATCCTGCTAGGGGAAAAGTGCATAACATGGCCTCCCTACTTTTCCAGCAAAAAAATAGAAATGCCAGCCATCAGTTTGAACTAAAACTCGACAATCATTTTTTGCTCATTCATCAGTCCGTAGTTCAAACTCAAGATAGAGAAGTCGTTCTAATCGAAACAATTAAAGACCGTACCGATGAAAAAATAAATACGTTAGTACTTCGGCTTTCATCACTACCTAATGGAAGAGATAAGTTTGAACGATATCTGGATCACCTTTCCAAAGAGCTAGCTACTACTTTTGTATTAGACATGGTGACCATCGCTATTACTCATCCGAAGAGTGATAGGATGACGACGCTCTCTTGCTTCAGGCATGGCGACCATGTATCAAATTTTTCTTTCCACACCTCTAATAATCCTTGTGGCCGCGTAGTTGATCTGAAACAATCCATTTACTTTGAAAATCATCTTAAGACTTTATTTCCTGAATCTGAATTCATAAAGCAATATGACCTGAATTGCTTTTATGGCCTACCATTAACGTCAGAAAAAGGTTTTGCCATAGGAATAATATCAATCGCTAATAAAGCCCCTTTTCAGGATATTCCTCTTCTGAAAAAGATACTTGACAAACTCATCCCAAGACTAACACTCGAAGTTACCTCAAATAATTACCAAGAAAAACTGGAGTTAAGCAACATCCTAACACGCCAAGCAATTGATAGCTATCAGGACCCGCTATGTATTTTTGACAAAGAATACAAACTGACTGATTTCAACAAAGCATACATAACAGCCTGCAAAAGTCAGTACAACATAACAGTAGAAAAAGGTATTTTCATTCTTGATGAAGCCAGTAAGGCTATCGAAAACGGCAGTACCAATAATAGGACTACTCTTCCAGAGCTAAAAAAACGGAAGGACTGGTTACAAAAAGCATTCACAGGCCAGCACCATACCGTATATGTCGATCTGAATAAGAAAGGGAAGGCCACGCACTATGCTTTTTCTTACTATCCTATTTTCAATAGCGATAAAACAGAAGTACAAAAGGTACTACTCATTACTCATAACACTACTGCATTAATCCAGAGTAAGAAAGAATTGGAAAGGGTTAAAAATCATTATTACTCTTTGTTGGATAACGTAGTAACTGGTTTTGGAATTTACGATAGCATTAAAAATGAACTACTGGATTTCAACGATCAGTTCCTTGAGCTCTTTAATATCAAAAGTAAGAAAGACGGATTGGGAATGAAACTGTCTAAGCTTAGTCCAGAATATCAGCCTGATGGAAAATTCTCTCAATCCTCGCTAACAGAAATAAAAATTCGTCTAAAAGAAAATAATAAGTTCCGATTACCATGGACTTATCGTCGATTGAACGGCACTGAGTTCCAAAGCGAAACGTCATTTATACCTATTGACGACAAACAGGCTGGTTTGTTTTTTATTGCTATAAGAGATTTAACTGGCCAACTGGCTCATCAAAAAGTACTAGAGCAAAAAAATTATGAACTAGAGCAATACATCAAATCAAATAGACAACTCGAAAATTTGGCTTATTCAGCTTGTCATGATTTGAAAGAGCCACTACGTACTATCGGTACGTTCACACAAATCATAAAAAACAAATATACCGTTGATGAGAAATCTAAAGAGTACATGAATTTTATTATCAGTGGAGTCACCAGAATGAGCTACTTTGTAGATGGCCTGTTCGCTTACTCTCGAGTGCGAGAAAACAAAAAAGAATATGAGACCTTCTCTTTATCTCAGTTGCTGGAATACGTTGAGCTTGATTTGAACATGAATCAGAAAAAAGCAGATCTACAATTATTTAACATCCCTGAAACGATTACAGCCAATAGAACTAAAGTCAAACAGCTTTTTCAAAATATGATTGCTAACGCCATCAAATTTCAACAATCTGAAACGGCTCCAATTATAAAGGTCATCAGTATTGACACTCCTACTCACTGGAACTTCTCCGTCATTGACAATGGTATCGGAATCCCTAAGGAATACCACGAACAAATTTTTACACTTTTCAGAAAACTCCATAGCAAAGATCAATATGAGGGTAGCGGTATCGGCCTAGCATTGTGTAAGGAAATTATTGATCAGCACAAAGGCGAGATATCCGTCGAGTCTGAACTGAATAAAGGAACCGCTTTCCATTTTAGCATTGCAAAAGGGCTTAGAAAATAATCCTCCTAATTCTAAGTTCCTCTCCAATCTTCCGCTTCTATTTCGAAATAATATCTTAATAGTCCGTTGGATAACACAACTCTGAATCTCATTAGTTTGTACTTCTGCAAAAAAATATTAGGAAATTCCTTAATAAACCCTTCATTTATTTTCCCAAAAAACAGTTTTTGTTATCTTTGACTTAGATAAACTACAAATCAAATTAGGTGTAACCCGTCTTGCACCTAACTTTATTCCGAATCCCTCTACAACTGATTTTTTGTCTAAAGTACCTTTTAGGGCTAGCAAATGTATCCTTGCTTTTGCAAAACCATTCTGTATTCACTTCACCATTTTATACAAAACGAAATCTTTACTTATGAAAAACCTTCTACCTTACTTTTTTGTAGTAGCACTTTTGTCTATTACTAGTAAAGTCCAGGCAGTACTTCCTGATGGCAGCACGGCTCCCAACTGGACACTCACCGATATCAACGGAGACACCTATACCCTTTACGATATTCTAGATCAGGGTAAAATGGTCGCTATTGACTTTTCTGCTACCTGGTGTCCTCCTTGCTGGAATTACCATCAGACTCATGCACTCGAAGACCTCTATAATAATAATGGACCAAACGGTACAGATGAAGTAATGGTCTTTTGGATAGAAGGCGACCTGAGCACCAATAATGCCTGCTTGTACGGCCCTAGTGGCTGCAACAGTAGTACTCAGGGAGACTGGGTAACTGGTGTTCCTTACCCAATCTTTGATTTATCTAGTAGTACTGTTCGTAACCAATACAACGTTACTTACTGGCCAACCATCTATGCTATTTGCCCAGATCGAACACTTTTCGAAGCTGGTCAGGCATCTTACAATGCATGGCAAACCTGGATACAGACCTGTTCCTTCGATGGTGTCGCTTCTGCTGAAGATGCGCTATGTGTAGGCGGTGGAGGTGGTTCAGTAGATCTGACTCCTTCTGGTGGCTATGGCGGTATCACCTACTCTTGGAATAATGGAGAGACCACTCAAGATATTTCTGATTTACCGGCTGGTAATTACAGCGTAACCATGACAGAAGGTCACGGCTATAGTATTGAACTCGGACCTTTCACAATTGGTGGTCCAGCTAACGCACTAGAAATTGTAACCAACACTGAAGAAGACATCGACTGTAGTGGCAACGCTAATGGTATGATCGATGTTAGTCCAACGGGAGGAACACCAGGCTACAATATACTTTGGAGCAATGGTCAGACAAGTCCAACCATCAGTAACCTAGCTCCTGGTAACTACACCGTCTCGCTAACAGATGCAAACAATTGCACAGAAGAAACTTCATACCTCATCTCTGAACCTCCTGCGCTTTCCATGTCAACAGTAGCTACGGATGAGACCTGTGGTTATGCGAATGGAGAAATCATTGCTCAGGGAGATGGTGGTAGCCCTACCTATTCCTATGATATTGGGGGTGGCCCACAAAGTGTTGGTTTTTTCTCAGACCTTGTTGAAGGAGTCTACTCTTTGAGCATTACAGATGCCAATGGTTGTATGGAAACAGAAGATCTTATCATCATAAATATACCCCCACCACTTGCCGACGCAGGTAATAATTTGAGCATTGACTGCTCGACCCCTACGGCTCAGCTGGATGGAAGCAACTCCTCTTCTGGATCGAACATCAGTTATTTATGGGATACCGTTGATGGTAATATTGTAAATGGAGCAAACACATCTACCCCAGAAGTAGATGCACCTGGCAGCTATGAATTGCTTGTCTTTGACAATAACACAGGCTGTGAGTCTTACGCTTCCGTTATCGTTTCCGGAGATGTAGAAACACCACTCTCAGATGCTGGACCAGATGCACTCTTAAGTTGCGCTAACAATACAGTTACATTGGATGGTACATCTTCTGATGGTGGCTCTAACATATCCTACCAATGGAGTACTGCAGATGGAAACATCGTTTCTGGAGGAACGACTACAGAACCTGTTGTTGATGCTAGCGGAACTTACAGTTTATTAGTAACCAATAGCACTAACGGATGCTCCGCCACTTCTGAAGTGGCTGTAACTACGGACAGTAACTTACCCCAAGCAGAAGCTAATTCTGATACGCCACTTGATTGTAGTACTACTCAGGTAAGCCTTGACGGAGTCGGTTCCTCTAGTGGCACAGACATCACCTATGTATGGTCTACCAGCGATGGCAACATTGTAGATGGAGCAAATACCTTGACGCCACTCGTAGATGCAGCAGGTACTTATTCTATTTTGGTAACTAACAATACAAACGGTTGTACGGCTACTGCAAATGCAATAGTTACCCAAAACGCGAACCTACCTGCAGCTAGCGCAGGAACAGCTAATGATCTAGACTGTACAACAAATAGCCTTACACTTGACGGAAGCGATTCTGAATCAGGGACTAACATTACTTACCAATGGTCAACGGCAAACGGAAACATTGTTTCAGGAGCTACGACTACTGCTCCAGTTATCGACGCTGCTGGAGATTATATGATTATTGTAACAAACACGACGACAGGATGTACCGCTTCTTCAGAATTAGTTGTTGCTGAAAACACGGACACACCTGAATCTAATGCTGGCACTGCGAATCCAATCACTTGTGATAACAATACAATTACATTAGATGGTTCTGGCTCTACGAATGGAGCAGACATCACCTATGAATGGTCCACCAGCGATGGTAACATTGTCTCGGGTGGTACAACGACCGCTCCTGACGTAGACGAAGCAGGCACCTATTCACTCTTGGTTATCAATAATAACAATGGCTGTACCGCTACCGCATCCGTTACTGTTGCAGAAAACACAGCGAATCCATTAGCGAATGCAGGGTCAGGTGGGGAACTAACTTGTGCTGCAAACAGCATTACGCTAGACGGTAGTGATTCCAGCAATGGTACAAATTTCAGCTACGACTGGACTACCACAAATGGTAACATCGTATCTGGTGCTGATACAGATTCTCCAGAAGTAGACGAAGCTGGTTCTTACAGTTTAATTGTAACCAACACAGACAATGGCTGTACCGCTACAGCCACCGCAATAGTGACAACTAACGCTAACTTACCAGATGCTGACGCAGGAAATGACGAAGAATTAAGTTGTTCTAACAATACAATTACATTAAATGGAAATAACTCTTCTGGTGGTTCAAACATAGAATACCTCTGGAGTACCGCAGACGGAAATATCGTATCTGGTGACGACACCACTACGCCAGAAGTAGATGAGGCAGGCGAGTACACTTTGATTGTCACGAATACCGCAAACGGATGTTCTTCTTCTTCTACAGTACAAGTTGGTGAAAACCTAAACCTACCTGTAGCAAACGCCGGAAACGATGGCGCACTGAATTGCAATAACAATACTATTACATTAGATGGAACCGATTCCTCTTCAGGTGATGATTTTGAATATGAATGGGATACGAACGATGGAAACATCGCTTCAGGTGCCGGCACTGCTACTCCTACGGTTGATGAAGCAGGGACTTACAATTTGATTGTAACCAATACTGCTAATGGCTGTACCAGTTCTGCACAAGTAGAAGTGACCGCAACGACTCCTCTAGCAGTAGAACTTGGTAACCAATCTGATGTAACCTGTAATGGAGATAACAATGCCTCCGTAACCATTGAAGCAAATGGTGGAAACGGTGGCTATGAATACGCTTGGCCAGGAGGTGGAGATGAAGCTACAGTGGATGATCTCGCAGCAGGTACTTATGTAGCTACTGTAACAGATGCCGACGATTGCACACAAACCATCAGTGTAGAAATTACAGAACCAGATGCTCTTTCAATAAATGCTTCTGCCTCTAATGAAACCGCTGGTGGCGCCAACGATGGTACCGCTACTGCAGAACCAGAAGGTGGCGCAGGAGATTATGAATACAGTTGGAGTAATGGTGAAACAACCGCTACTATTGACAATCTGGAGCCAGGCTTATACACAGTAGAAATAACAGACGCTAACGGATGTACCACTTCAGAAACCGTTACCGTAAATAGCTTCAACTGTTTGGTAACAGCTGATATAGAAAGTGCAGACGTAAATTGCTTCAATGGAAACAATGGAACGGCCACTGCTTCAATGGACGGAGGAAACGGACCTTTCAATTATGAATGGTCTAATGGAGAAACAACCGCTACTATTGACAACCTTCCTGCTGGAACTTATGAGGTTACGATCTCTGATGACAACAACTGTCCAGCTACGGCACTAATTACGATTACTCAACCAAATGCACTTAGCTTAAGCCTAGAATCTAGTTCTGAAGTTACCTGTGCAGGTGCCGACAATGGTACTGCAACAGTAGATGCAGACGGTGGTAACAATACATTTACATACAGTTGGTCGAACGGAGCAAGTGGAGCATCAGTATCTGATTTGGCAGCGGGAAGCTATGAAGTACCGCAACGGATGGCAACCAATGCGAAACCTACTGAACCGTTGTAGTTACTGAACCTGTACTATTAGCTACAACTACAAGTAGCACTAGCGAAACGGTAGAAGGTGCTAATGATGGTACCGCAACTGCTAACCCAACTGGAGGAACAACTCCTTATAGTTACCAATGGAGCAATGGCGCAACTACCGCTACAGCTACGGATCTTGCACCTGGCAGTTATTCTGTAATCATTACAGATGGTAACGGATGTACGACTTCTGAAACCGTTGTCGTTGATGCTGTAGATTGTAACATCGTTTATGAAGTGAATAGCATAGATGTGAGTTGCTTTGCAGCAAACAATGGAACAGCAAGTGTGGATGATTCTGGCAGTACCAGTTCCTTTACTTACAACTGGTCGAATGGAGCAACGACTTCATCTGTCTCAGATTTACCGGCAGGTACTTACGAAGTATCTATCTCTGACGATCTTGGTTGTGAGTCAGTGGAGGAATTTGTGATTACAGAACCTGCTGCTGTTGCAGTAGAACTGATCACAACTACTCCAAACTGTACAGGAGAGAACAACGGTAGTATCACATTGAACACAACAGGTGGATCAGGTCAATATACCTATAACTGGCAAGACGGTAGCACCGGCAGTGATTTCCAAAATGCAAGTGCAGGTTTATACGCTGTAACTGCTACAGACAGCAATGGTTGCTCTGAAATACAAACGGTAGAAATTACTGACCCTATTCTCATCACTGCTTCTACAACATCAACGAACACTTCCAGTGCAAATACGAATGATGGTACCGCAACTGTAGATGCCTTAGGTGGAAACGGAATTTTCTCCTTCCAATGGAGTAATGGAGAAACAACGCAGACCATCACTGATCTAGCTCCTGGTATTTACGAAGTTGTAATTACAGATGGAAACGGTTGTACAACTACAACCAGCGCGACCGTACAAGGAGTCGATTGTTTCCTAACCTCTAGTATTAACAATACAAATGTCAACTGTGCAGAAGATGCAAATGGTTCAGCTACGATAACCATCACTGGTGGATCAGGAGATTTCCAATACGAGTGGTCGAACGATGCAACTACACAAACAATTAGCGACTTGGAGCCCGGCACATATACCGTGACCGCTACAGACCTAGTCGGTTGTGCTATTGTAGATCAAATAACGATCATTGCACCTCAAGTAATAAATACTGTTCCTATGGATGTTAATCATCCGAATTGTAACAACAGTACGGACGGAAGTATAGAACTGGAAACCACCGGAGGTACTGGACTATACACTTACCTGTGGAGTAATGGCTCTACAAATGAAGACCTGATCAATGCTCCTGCTGGTGAATACACCATCGAAATAACCGATGCAAACGGTTGTACCAGCAGTGCAACGTTTAGCTTAACTGCTCCCGCTGAATTGGTATCAAGTATCTCAGATCAAACGAATGTACAATGTGGTAACGACGGTTCTGGAACTGCAACCATAGTTGCAGAAGGTGGATCAGGGACGATTACCTATGAATGGTCTAACGGACAAACCAGCGAAACCGCCACTGGTCTGAATGCAGGTACCTATGATGTAGTTGCTACTGATGCCAATGGATGTGCTCAGACAAATTCAGTGACGATAACTGCTCAAGATGATCTTCCTCCTGTGGTTGCTACTCAAGCTGTTAGTCTTTCACTTGACGATGACGGAGTAGCTACCTTGGCAGCAATGACTGTTGATAACAATAGTTCTGATAACTGTGAGTTAGCAGGAATGTCTCTGGACATTAATCAATTTGATTGTTCTAATATAGGAGAGAACATTGTACAATTAACCGTAACGGATGGAGCTGGCAATACAAGCATGGCTACCGCAATGGTTACTGTAGTTGATAATACTGATCCAACAATTGAATGTGCTGCGGCGGTAGTGAATGGAAGTTGCTCCGAGCCAGTTGAGTATGATTTACCAACTGCTTTTGACAACTGTAGCGCAGACCAACCAGAGCTTTTAATTGGTCTTGGTTCAGGAGCTGTCTTCCCTGTTGGAAATAGCATAGAAGTTTACCGAGTGACGGATGCAAGTGGAAATTCAGCTACTTGTAGCTTCACGGTAATGGTAGCAGATGATGTTGATCCAGAATTGGAATGCCCTGCTAATCTTGTATTAACTGGCTGTGAGCAAGAAGTCAACTATAGTTTACCAACGGCTTCTGATGCTTGCTCTGTAGTGGGCGAACCAGTCTTGACAATGGGAATGGGTACAGGTGCTACTTTCCCTGAGGGATTAAGTACAGAGATTTATGAAGTAGCTGATGCTGCTGGTAATACAGCGACTTGTAGTTTTACTATTCAAATTAACAATACGATTGATGGAGACATTTCAGAAATTCAAAACTCTTGTTATGACGAATCCAATGGCTCCGCTACCGTACTTGGTCAGGGAGGTGTTCCACCATATGATTATGCTTGGGACAATGGGCAAACGGGTACAACAGCTACAGATCTATCACCGGACCTTTACGCAGTTGTAGTGACTGATGCCAGTGGTTGTAGCAATGAAGTTTTTGTTACCGTAACCAGTAATCCAGAAATTGTTACTGCCCTCGACAACCTAGAAAATGAATCAGGTAATAGTAGCAATGGTTCTATTGACATCACAAGTACTGGAGGTTCTGGAAATCTAACTTTTGAATGGACTGCCGACAATGGTTTCTCTTCCGTCGAAGAAGATATTGATGGTTTATCTGCGGGTACTTACAGTTGTATCATTACAGATGAAGAAGGCTGTAGCACTATAGCTGGCCCATTTGTAGTAGCTAGTGCTTCTAGTATCAACGATCCTAAACTGGACAACGAAGTCAGCATCTATCCAAATCCAACCGAAGGCGAAGTACAAGTTCACTTGAGCAATAACATCACTAATGAAGATGTACAGTTTGAAGTGTTCAGTATCACTGGCCAGGAAGTTGGCATTCAATCAATTGCACAACCTTCTAACAATATGTACACGATGGATATTTCCAACCAAGTAAATGGTGTTTACTTGGTGAAGATTAGAATCGGAGAGGACTTATTGGTGAAGCGTATTGTTTTGAGTAGAAAATAATTTTTAGTTCACTGATTAAATAAATTTGAGCCGCTGGGAGTTTTCTCAGCGGCTCTTTTTTGTTGGTTATAGAAAAAGAACTCATCAGACAATTCACAAATTATCTAATAAGCTTTTTGACGCTCTCCGAAATTTCTTAATTTTGAAATTCAAAAAATTAAAAACTACTCATGCTAAAGAAATATATGCTGTTCTTCTCTTTCTCATTTCTACTCTTTGCTTGTAATGAGCCTTCTTCTAGTAAAGAACAGATAACCTCTGATAGTACGACAGCAACTCCCCCACCCGCTCCTACAAACCAAAACGGGTTTCATCCAGCAACAGTAGATGATGCTACAGCTGAGCGTATTAAAAACTTTTTCATCAATACCTATTTACAAAAAGATATGTCATTGATGGCAGAGGAGGATAAAAAATTCAATTTGTATAAAATAGATCTGAATGAGGATGGAACTTATGAATATTTCGTTCGTTTTGATTCTCCCTATTTCTGTGGAAAAGTTGGCTGTACTTTATTACTACTAAATAACAGCCTTCGGGTACTCAATCGATACACAATGATGCCGACTCCTTTTTACGTATCCCCTAAGAAATCGAATGGCTGGAATAGTTTACTCGTGAAAAGTAACGGTAGTTTTCGCGCTATGGAAATTCAGGATGGCCGCTACCCTAGTAAGTTTTCCGAATTACCAGCAAGTGAGTTGACTCCTGACAATTCTTACCAGGCGATTTTTACAGAACAACTCTCTGCTAAAACATATTCGCTTTCTGATCGCACTATTGAGCAATTAAAAAAAGGAATGAGCGAAGGTAGAGTATCTGTTTTTCAACGTCGTTATGATGCGGGTAACTTTACATTCAAGATAAATGCAATGAACGGAGAAGTGACGCCTATACACATTAGCACAGAAGGTTTGCCACGGGCTTTTGAGGAAACAATAGAAGTAGAAGGTGCAGTAAAAACTGGTCATCTACTGGATTTGAATAAAGATGGTTTCAAAGAACTTTACCTCGTCATACAACCAACTGGAGATTCTGGGAACCTAGATATCATAGGCATTGCTTCTTATCGAGATAAAAGTGCAGGGAAGATAATTGTGAAAGATACCGAAGAAATTAGAGCTGTGAATTCTGATAAGATTTTCACAAAGGATGGAGAATTGCGAAGGTCCTTTGTACAAAATGGAAAACAAATGGACTTTGGATATGAGCTAAAAAAGGGGGAGACTGGATTTGTTTTAAAAGCAGTGAAGCAATAATTTTTCTAAATTGAATAAATCATCTTTTAATAAAACTAGAATAATGAAAACTAAAATTACAAAATCACATTGGCTGATGTTCACTTTATTTCTGACGCTATTTTCTTCCGCTTGTAAAGATCAGGACGATTGCTGTGTAATTATAGAAACAGCCGTTCAAATTAGCTATGTAAATGATCAAGGAGAAAATTTACTAAACAGTAGTACTGAATTTGACGAATCGAAAATCAGAATATACTACAAGAAAGAAGATTCCTTCGAGTATGCTTATGATGGAAATTTAGACGCACCTAATATGTACAGTATTTATTATGACCAAGACAGCATGCAATTATTGAAAGTCTTTCCGTCTAACCATTATGATGGGAATTTTTCTACTACGCTAATTGAACTTAATGAAACCACTGTTGATACCCTTTACTGTGAATTTGAGTTAGGCGATAGCAAAGAAATTTGCATAGGAGCTTGGTTGAATGGTGTAGAAATGCCCGACCGTTTTTTGACAGTAGTGAAGTAAAATGTTTTTTCAAAAAATCAACCTCAACAAAAAAAGCCAGCTACAAAAATGCAGCTGGCTTTTTCAGTTTTAAGAATCGCTTCTTAGTTCCCTAAGATCAAAGGCAGTCCACCATTATCTCCTCCTCCAACAATCACCACTTTAGAATTTGGCGATTGAGCCAATTCCAATGTCGCTTCAATACCCTTATCCTGTAAAATCTTATCCGTCAAACTGGCGTTCAGAATTTTGTTCGCATCCGCTTTCGCTTGTGCTTCAATGATCTTACGCTCTGCTTCTTTACGTTCTCTATCTAACTTAAATTCGTACTGGAAAGACAATTGTTCTTCCTGTAATTTTTTCTCGATGGCTGATTTCAAATTCGCCGGTAAAGCCACTTCTCTGATCAGAACCGCATCAACAACGAGGTTTTTCTTTTGCGCATTTTGAAAAGTTCGCTGAAAAATTTCTTCCTGAATGGCTTCTCTTTTTGTAGAATACAATTCTTCTGGCAAGTACTTTCCAATGACTTCACGAGTAGCAGATCGAATTTCGGGTTTGATGATTCGTTCTAAATAACCGGGGCCGATTTCGTCGTGTAAGAAACCTACTTTATCTGCTAGTGGCTGATAACGATAAGATAACTCTACTGCGATGGTCAAACCATTTTTAGAAAGAACAGACATTTTTTCAAAGGCCTCTTGGATACGTACATCGTAGACAATCATTCTGTTCCATGGCGCGATGACATGAAAGCCCTGACCGTACACTTGTTCTTTTTCCAGACCACCACCAAACCGCTTAAACAGCACGCCTTTTTCCCCAGGCTCTATGGTGATGAACAAACTGTTCGATAATCCGATGACAAAGATCAAAGCGATTACCGCAAAGATGGCCATTGTCATTAATTTTCCTTGATTCATAATATTTCGATTTTGTTAGTTGTAATTTATGTAGTTTTCTAATGAGTAAACAATTAGACAATCTATAAGTTTAGCAATGCTCAATGTAGCTAATTTGTTTACAAAAACAGTCTATTTGTAAACGGTTCTTTTTGTTTTTCTACCAATAGATTTATTTCTATGACTGAAGAACTTTAGCTCTAGCTTTTAGTCTTTTGGATAAGACCACGTTGATCCAAAGAAAGCCAATTCCTAAGAAAATAAAAACCAGTCCTTTTACAACGAATCCCCAATCCGTATCGAAAAACCGAGCAACAATTAATGCAGAGATAAAGAACATTCCGAGGTTGACTAAGGATATTCTAAAATTTTCAATACCGTATTTGATATAGTATATTCCAAAACCAAAGAGGTAGACATTTGCTAAAACAATGGCTACCGTCTTCGCTCCTCCATCTGCTAACAATTGTCCTACAAGTAGAATAATCGGCAACAAAATGATAAAATAATTGATCCTTCTTTTTGATTTCCAATCCTGATAAGTTAGCCAGCAATACGTTCCCATAGCGATAAGTGCAACTATAACAAATGCGATCATATTAGGGTTAATAGCTGACCCCATGTTTCCGCGCACCTTTGGCCACTCGTAGCCAAGGAACATTAACAGCACAAAAGCGATACAGACAGAAACCGTCTGAAAAGGTTTGTAAATCAATGATTCCTTAGTAGAATAGATTCGCTCTCCCAGCAAATAGAATACACTAATCAGGATTCCTATTGCTAGGATAGTAATCATATTAATATCAAAATCTATAATCCGAATTAAAGCAGGAGGAAAGGAGAACGCAAGGGTCCAACCTAAGAGCCGAGAGCGCACCACCGATTTATCTAAGTACATGTTCTTCACCAAATGTGGGAGGGCTCCCATGAAAAACAACCAATAGCCAAAAGCCATTTCATCCGGTACATTCATAACCCAGGACATGATTCCATACAAATAAAAAAGCGCAGGCAAAGTCGCATTCATCAAATACAACAGAGGTACAGACAACAACATCCAAATGAAAAGGAAGTCTTCCATCTTTCCTTGAATGTGATAGGTTTGACTAATCAATGCAATACAGGCAGCGAGCATTAGCATCAGAAAAGCAGAGGATGCTTCGACCCAAGCTGTATGATCTTTCTTTTTGAAAAAAACGTAACCATAGAGAATCTGAGCCACCACCAGAGGCGCAAAACTCAGCAACGTTCTCACCGGTCGGGAGAACTGATCCCAGTTGTGCGCAAACAAAAGGATGATACCACCACCAATCAGCACTGCTCCCAGAATCGCAGCTAAAAGTAGTGCAATATCATAAGCCGGTTTTTCATCAATTTCTCCGTAATGACCTTTTAGCTTAGCTACACTTTCGTCGGATAAAATACCTTTCGATACCAAATCCGGTAGTTCTTTGTACAACCATTTTAAGTGATCCGTTTTGCTCATAGTTTTCAAAAATGAGTTTTCAATCAGATAAATGTAGTTATTTTACAGCGGAAACGATTTTTAATTAAAATGAAAATGAAAAGAAAAATGAAAAACGCCTTCAGTCGTTTGCGCTATTAGCTTTGCGACTGCCTTTATGGACCTCGTGAGGAGGAAAGAATAGCTTCAGCTTGGCTAGAGTTCGTAAAGCGTTAAGCGAGGAAGCATTGATAAATATATTATCAGACGAAAAATAAACTACGAGGTTAGTCAAAGATTATTTCAACTTCTAACCTAATTCGACCACGCTGTAGTTAAAATTAAAAAACTAAATAGCTCGGGGAATGCTGAAGCGTTCACCCGAGCCAGCCACCGGCCTCTGGCCGATAAAATAAAATTCAATTATCTGAATTAGAAAAAACACCTCATCTATAGTCCTATGAAATTCAAAACCCTTCTCTTCTTTCTACTTTCCATCTCCGGCTTAAAAGCACAAGAAACAGTAAGCAATAAAAACTTCCTCCACCCCGCAGACTCCCTCCACAAAGGCCGTTTCTACACGGCCCTCATCGGCAGCAGTACCGCATATACAGCGCTAATGATCGGCCTCAACGAAGCCTGGTATAAAGACTACCCTCGAAGTGGGTTCCAGTTTTTCAATGATGGAAAGGAGTGGGAATATATGGATAAGGTCGGTCACGTCATGTCTACCTATACAGAGAGTCATTATGCCTTCACAGGAGCAAGGTGGACGGGTATTCCAAGGCGGAAAGCCATGTGGCTAGGAGCCGGCGTAGGAATGTTATTACAAAGTTCGATTGAAGTCCTTGATGGTTTTTCTGAAAAGTGGGGATTCTCAGGATACGATATGCTGGCCAATGCAGCGGGAGCAGGATTTTTTATTGGGCAAGAAATGCTTTGGCAAGAGCAACGAATCGTTTTGAAATTTTCAAGCTTGCCTCCAAGCTATGAACAAATTACTTTTACAGACGACAGCGGTAATCCAATTAATTTACAAGAAAGGATTGATGACCTCTACGGCACTACCCTACCAGAGCGTATCCTGAAAGATTACAATGGCCAAACCATCTGGGCTTCTTTCAATATTAATTCTTTTCATAACAATAGTTCTACAAAAATTCCAGACTGGCTGAATATTGCCGTCGGTTACGGAGCACAAAACATGTACGGTGGATTTAGAAACGAATGGGAAATAAATGAACAGGGCGATATTTTTGAAATTCCGAATGGTTTTCTGCCGCGTTACAATCAGTTTTATTTATCTCCTGACATTGACCTAAGTAGAATAAAAACCAAAAGCCCTTTGCTAAAGACTTTATTATTTTTAGCCAATGCACTGAAAGTTCCTGCACCTGCGATGGAAGTTAATACGAATGGAAAAGTAAGATTTTGGTGGCTAAGATAAGAGATCAACGTCCGCGCCTGCGCTTCAACTTCCGCAACAACCTAGGCCCATACCACAACCAAATCCCCGTCCCTAACAATACAATTACGCCGAAGCCCAAAAAATTCATCGACACTAATTTAAACCAGTCGCTGATGATCGAGCCATCATGCAAAGCTTCTATCCAATCTGAATGTCGCCGAGCTACAGAGTATACCTTTCCAGTGCTGGCATCCAGTTGCACCTCCCATTGCTGCTCTTTAAACAATACTTTTACAATACCTTTAGAAGGGCGAACGTCGATGCGATCAACCGTATTTGCATACTGCTCAAGTTGAGTAGAATGGAGTGCTTCCGTTGCAATGTCAGAAAGCTCTGCTATTGATTTCCAGTCACTTAAATCTTTGCTACTCCCCTTTTGCGTCTTCGGTTGAATCGCAGGAATTTCTTTTTTTAGCGCAAGTAAAATACCTGTACCTGCACTGATAAACAAAAAGAAAGATAGTGCCAACCCTAAAGTTCGATGCCACTTACGGGAATCCCGCAGTCGTTGAACATAGCCTTTGAATCGGGAGGGAGAGGACATTTTTTGAGTAGTGGGTAGGTGATTTGTAAGTGGTTGTAATTTTTGACTGACGGTTTTTTGAAGAGCAGTGGGTTGTGGTCTTTGGTAGTTGGTCTTTAGTCTTTGGTGCGCTCAATTCGTATGAACTACTAAAGACTAAAGACCAACCGCTAAAGACTCCTCTTAAAAATTATCTTCTTTTGCTGGCAATACTTTTCCACTCGCTTCTCCAAATCCAATACGTACACCATCCGCTGAACTGAAGCCATGAATGCTTACCGTATCTCCGTCCTTTATAAATTTTCTTTCTGTTCCATCAGGCATAGCAACGCTCTTCGTTCCTTGCCAGGAAATTTCTAACATGGAGCCGTAGGAGTCTGGCGTCTTTCCACTGATGGTTCCAGAGGCGCACATATCTCCGACGTTGACATTACAGCCGTTGATCGTATGGTGTGTGAGTTGCTGACACATATTCCAGTACATGTATTTGAAGTTCGATTCGCAAACGGTTTTGCTTTCGCCACCGTCTGGTGTGATGCGTACTTCTAGATTTACATCATAGTTCTTTTTGCCATTATATTGGAGGTAAGGAAAAACTGCTGGGTTCTGCTCAGGTCCTGCGATACGGAATGGCTCTAGTGCTTCGAGTGTAACAATCCAAGGAGAAACAGTAGAAGCAAAACTCTTCCCAAGGAAAGGTCCGAGTGGCACATACTCCCACTTTTGAATATCTCTAGCTGACCAGTCATTAAACAAGGTAAGTCCAAAAATATGATCCTCTGCTTCGTGGATGCTAATTGGATTTCCGAGTTCTGTAGCTTTTCCAATAACGAAAGCGACCTCTAGTTCAAAGTCCAATAGTCGGCAAGGACCGTAGACCGGAGCATCTTCACCTTTAGGCATTTGTTGTCCTTTTGGTCGGTGAATTTCTGTACCTGAAACTACAATTGAAGATGCTCTTCCGTGATAACCGACTGGGATGTGGCGCCAGTTAGGTAGCAAGGCATTCTCTGGATCTCGGAACATTTTTCCTACGTTAGTCGCATGTTCAATGCTGGAATAAAAATCAGTATAGTCACCAACCTTCACGGGTAACAATAGTTCTACATCTGCCATCGGAATCAAAAGATGCTCTGCCATATCTCTACTATTCCACTTGGTCACTGCCCCATCAAAGAGGTCGGACAATCGTTCTCGCACCGCAGAGGTCTTTACTTTTCCTAAGGCAATGAAATCGTTCAGAAATTGATTTTCCAAAACTGATTTAGGAATATCAAGGTCTGCAAAAAAGCCAAGTTCAGCAGCTTTGTACAAATCAATAATGTTATCTCCAAGTGCAGAGCAGACTCTGGGCGATTGTCCTTCTTTTTGAAAAATACCAAAAGGGAGATTTTGTATTGGAAAATCGGAATCGGCTGGGATGTTGGCCCATGATTGAATTGCTGGGTTATTTGCTTTTATCATTTTGTTTGTTTTTTTTTGTTTTGCCACTAAGGCACGAAGGCGCTAAGTTTTTTTGTGCGTGTCTCTAAGATATTCGGAAAAATTTGTGGCTTTGTTTAAATGTTTTTTTTGCCACTAAGGCACGAAGGCACTAAGTTTTTCTTTATGCGTGCCTCTAAGAATTTGTGCCTTAGTGGCTTTGTGGCTAATAAAAATCACCGCAAAAATACAGCATTACTAAACAAAAACTTCCCCTCCTCCCAAAAACCTCTGAACAAAGGATTGTCCACCATATACACCACCGAGCCACGGCCCATGTCCTGCACTCCGAAAACCGTAGTCTCCTTGATTTTCTTTACCGCAGCAGCCCCTGCAAAACCTAAGTGAAATGCTTCTTTATCAATTGTTCCAACGTTCCAAGTGTTTTTTAGAATCTGATATTTTCGAGAACTGGTTTTCAACGAGAAGTAATGCTTGCCTAGTCCAAAACCCAAGGGATGTGTTTGATCCATATTGACTTTGAAGATGGCGCCAGGCATTTGGCCTGTGATGGAGCGGCGCTCTTGACCAGCATATGGATGTAAGCGGCTGTTCATTTTAGCTTTCTCTCTGGCGGATTTATCAGCGCTTTTATCTTTGTCGGAAGCGTAACCTTTTAAGCTGAAGCCTTCCTTTTCATTTAGAACGCGGAGGGCAGAACCGATAGCGATGACACGGCCTCCTTTGGTTACCCAACTTCGGATTTCTTTTAATTTAGCATCTTTAATTTTGTAATAGCCTTCTGGCAAAATGAGCATATTGTAATCATCCAGAACATCAGCATTCAGACGATCTGTTGTGATGGCCGTGAGTGGATAATCCAGCGCATCTTCAAAGTAGTGCCAGACCTGGCCGTAGCCATTTGCGGAAGTTCCATCGCCCGTTAGTAATAATACTTTGGGGGATTTTATCAGCTTCAAGCCTCGCGAACCAAAGTCTCTTCCTGTGCTGACAAAACCGGTGGAAACAACATTTAATTCTTGATCGGTTTGTAGTGCTGCTGCTGAGATGATCTCGCTGAGTTTTCCTTTTAGCAATCTATTGTCGCCGATGTTGATGACCAAAGTTCCCGGTTTGTAATTTTTTCCTTCTATCGAAAATGCAGTTCGGGCATATCGGACTTTTACTCCTTTTTGCAAAAGCATACTTAAAAAACGTGCGTTGTCCATCGACTTCCAGGGAGCGACCCAGGCATATACTCTTTTAGTTTTATCTTTTGTAAGGGTATTACCTGCCTGGCTTGTACCAACAGACAGGTTAGGAAAAACTGGCTGCTTCCCCATTTCTACTTTTTTCGAAAGCGCATAAGCTTCCAATCCATAGGCATAAGGCAAAGCCCAGGCGGTAATGTCATAGGTCAGTGAATCTTCCAGATAAGGCTCCGGCTCAAATAATACTTGCGTCAAAACAGACTTTGGTTGCCAGATATTTATGACTAAATCTTTTTTTGTAAGACTAATGTTAGCATCTTTTCCTGTTTGATAATGAAAGGCTTCGGAAAGCTTAGTTTCTTTTTTGGCTAGACCGTATTGAATACCATTCGCATCGAGTAAGCGACAGAGCGCAGCTATTTTTCCGGAAGGGTTCGTTCCTTTTATGACGAATGATTTATACTTTCCATCGGGTTGTCCGTTTTCACTAAAATAGTCTTCAAAACGATTGACTAACTTCTCTGCATTTTTAGAACTGACTTCTACTGTAGACAAAGCCGTCGTCATGTGATGTTCGATGCGATCAGACAATTTTAGTGTATCTCCATTTTCCATGATAATGGCCCGGCCCGCCATGCTATGCCCCGCTTGCTCATAAGTCATTCCAACCGCTCCGTTGAAAGTCGGCCAGGTATCTCCATAGCTAGGATAAAACAAATCAAAAATCTCTCTGGTGAAATACAACCAGCCTTGCTCATCAAAATACTTCGTGTGATTGATTCCAATCTGAGTTTGAAATTCCGACTGCCAATTGGTAATGTATTTATGGTAAGGATGCGCTGCCGGCGCGAAGTAATAAGCATTGTTGTGGCCTTGCTCATGGAAGTCCACATGGACATGCGGCATCCATTGATTATAAACTTTGATGCGCTGCTGCGACTCTACTTGTGTTTGCCAGGCCCAGTCTCTGTTGAGGTCGAAAAGGTAGTGATTCACTCTTCCTCCCGGCCAAGGTTCGTGATGCTCATGAGCTTCTGGAAGTGCATTGGGTGTTTCCATTCCTACGTTTCGATTCCAATGGGTGTAGCGCGAGTAGCCGTCTGGATTGATACATGGATCGAGGATCACCACTGTATTTTTCAACCACTCCTGAACCCTTTTATCAGAAGGATTCGCCAAAGCATAAAGCGCAGCTATGGATGCTTCGGAAGCCCCAGCTTCGTTGCCATGTACTCCGAAACTCAGCCATACGATGGCGCGATCATTTGCTTTATCTATTTTCTTATCGTCTTTTACCAAACCTGTTTTACGCAAGTTGTTCAAGCGAATAGCTTCCAGGTTTTCCAGATTTTCTTTTGAAGAAATGTAAGCTACGATCAGGGGTCGATCCTGATTAGTACTTCCGTATTGTTGTAGCTGAACATTGGGGCTTTGCTCGGCCACTTTTTCAAAATAGTCTACCAGTTCGTAATGTGGTGTGAAGTGGTCGCCGTGATTTCTGGGTAGAAATTCGTTGGGGGAAGGGATGGTTTGGGCGAGGGTGAATTGGCTAAGGAATAGGCAGAAGAGGAAGAATGGGAGTCTGTACATATAATGAGTATTTTTTGAGTCTTTCTAGAAAGTCTTTTGTATTTGGTCTTTGGTCTTTAGTCGAACGCGAATTAAACGCGCTAAAGACTAAAGACCAACACCTAAAGACTTCCTCCTTAATAAACCGTCTCCACAATTTTCCGAATCGTATCATGATCTCCCATCGTATAATAATGTAGGCAAGGGACACCAGATTCTTTCAGTTCTTTAGATTGCTGAGCACACCACTCGATGCCGACCTGAGTAATCGCTGCTCTGTCGTCTTTCACTTTATTGACTTCCTTTACGAGGTCGTCCGGCATATCGAGGAAGAACATTCTTGGAAGAGAATTCAATTGATAAAAGCGAGTCACTGGTTTCAAACCCGGAACAATAGGAACATTGATTCCGATGGCGCGACATTTCTCTACAAAGTCAAAATACTTTTTATTATTGAAAAACATTTGCGTTACAATGTAGCTCGCACCTGCATCCACTTTTGCTTTCAGGTGCATTAAATCCGATTCCATATTTGGTGCTTCGATGTGCTTTTCGGGGTAACCGGCCACTCCGATACAAAAGTCCGTAGGAATTCCATTTTCGATATTGCTGTCGAGGTACTTGCTGTTATTCATGTCCTCTATTTGCTGGACGAGATCTACGGCGAAGTGGTGACCATCTTTTTCAGGAATGAATTTACCGTCGAACTTTCGAGCATCTCCACGGAGCGCCAGTACATTTTTGATATTCAAAAAATTAAGATCGATGAGTACATTCTCTGTATCGTCTTTGGTAAAACCACCACAGATCAAATGCGGCACTGCATCCACTCCGTATCTATGCATGATGGACGCACAGATCCCTACCGTCCCCGGTCGCTTGCGGATAGAAGCCTTTTCGTAATAACCACTTGCTCTTTTATTGTAGATAAATTCTTCTCGGTGGTAAGTCACGTCAATAAAAGGCGGCTTAAATTCCATGAGCGGATCTAAGGTATCAAAGATGGCTTTCATACCTCCTCCTTTCAACGGTGGAAGGACTTCGAAGGAGATAAGGGTTTTGCCATTTGCCTTTTCGAAATATTCAGTTACTTTCATGCTGTGCTGATGGTGCTGTTGTAATAATTGAGATCAGTTTGCCTGTAAAGCTGAACGCGGATTGTTCTTTATAAAAACGGATTTTTTTGCTTTCAGGATCAAATTGATATGCGAATTTTGAATGGGCGAAGATAGGATTTTTTAGGGATATGTGCCTTGATGCTCGGTAAGGCTAGGGTCAATTTTCTTTTAAAATAACGGGGTCATTAGTAGTATCGAATTTTCCATAGCTACTCCTAAACAAAAAGAGCAGACACTTTCTGCATCTGCTCTTCCGTAAACACCTTTTGTGTTTAACATCTACTCCTTGTCGTCATTCTTAAAATCCCCTCGCTTCCAGGCATCAAAGAATTGCTTCCAGGCCACTACATTGAAAATATTCATCGGCGGGGCTTGTCCGATATGATAATAACTCTTGGACTGTTGTCTCAAATAAAAATCAGCTGTTTCGTTGCCATCAGCAGCGACCTCAGCGCGTTGCCTTCGAAGGGCATCTTCTGCCAGGTTTTCCATCGCCCTTGCTGCTAATTCATCACTAATATCCATGGCCAGGAATTCAATTTTGAAATGCTCCCGACTCGGCCATGGGAAGACCACCGTCTCTGGAAGATTAAACGTATCTCTAGTCATCAACTGCACAATAGAGTATCGATCAGAAGTCAAGCTGTCTGGGATTATGTAATCAATTTCTTTATAACCAATTGCGGAAAAAGTAACCGTATCTCCTCGCTCCACTACGATGGTAAAATAACCACGCAAGTCAGAGTAGGTTCCACGCCCCTGCCCTTTCAGATAAATATTAGTATAAGAAACTGGGTACAAATCTTCATCTGTTCCATCTAGTACCATACCCGTAAACTGAACTGGAAACTCCTCCGACTCTTCTACTTGAGCACTAAGGCTTGTCGTTATGAGAAGAGTAAAAATCAAAAAGGCAAATTGTAAACGCATAGTTATCTTTTTTATAATTTTAAAGGGTGAAGAAGTTTTGAAAAACATTGCATAAAGCATGAAGAATCTTTTCACTTATTCTAACCCTCTTTTAGAACGCAAGTTACCACATTCTCTTCGCATATTATATCTGGGTTAACAGCTTCTTAACGCTATTCCATTCCTACTCCTTTTTAGATGTGCTGAGAGTCTCAAAGGTTGCCCAAAAAAAGAAGGCTGTGGTTTTCTAAATGAGGGAGTTAAGTTACCTTTGCGGAAATTCTGTCAAAGAAGTCTTTATATTCTTAACCAATAAATAAATAACTATGTTCGGAGATATGGAAGAAAAGCAAAAAGAGATGCAGGAAAAACTCTCTACAATTTTTCTGGAAGGCGTAGCAGAAGGTGGCGCTGTGAAGGTGACAGTTACAGCTGCTCGTGAGATTACTAATATTAGCATTGATAAAGACAAAGTAGATACCTCTGATTTGGAGCAACTGGAAGACCTCATCATGGTTGCAACCAACCGCGCACTAAGTGCCGCTGCAGACAAAGAAGCCGAAGAGGCACAAAACCTGCTTAAGAATATGTTACCCCCTGGAATGGGTGGTTTAGGCAATCTATTTGGAGGATAGCTTTTAAAAATACAAAGACTCAAAATAAGCACTCCTCATTTCCGTTAAAATAGCTTTCTGATACTTCCTTAATTTGGGTGTCATCTGGAACTAAGTCAACGCGCTATAAAATTCTATGTACATGAAGTTTCTTACTATCTTTTTCTCTCTTTTCTTAGTGGTATCCTTATCTGCACAAACCAATAGTGGACTGGTCGCCTTCTACACTATGAATGATGGTTCTATGTTGGACAATACCGATAATGGCTCCAACGGAACATTGTTCGGAACGACTATGGATGACTGTGGTGTAGAAAATGGTGGAATATTCTTCGGAGGAGAAAACCAAAGCAATGGAGATGTAGATCATGCCCTTATTTTAGGTCCTATCAATAACAACTTCAACACTGCTGACTTTACCATAAGTTTTCACATCAAGCCTAGAGATTTCACAAGCATCAAAGACATCATCTCCAAAAGAGAAGACTGTACTTCTGAGAATGCTTTTGCCATCCAATATGTCACTGCTACCAATTCTATTAATGTTGTCATGAGTGAGAACAGCTCTAAACAGGCCAACGTCTCTGCTTCGCTGGATTTCGGTCGCTGTTGGCAACATGTTATGTTCGTAAGAAAAAACAAAGAGTCTTTGCTGTACATCAATGGTACACTCAGAGCAGAAAGAAGTAGCCCTGATGGTACCCCCATCAACATACAGAATAATGCGGTATTAAGTATTGCTAGCAGTCCTTGTCTTGCGACCTTGGAAGTTCCTTTCATCGGAGTCATCGATGAATTATACTTTTATAAAAAAGCACTGAACAATGATGAACTTGCAGAATTGAAAAACAATCCTCACGAAATTCTTACAAAAGATCAAACTATCTTCCAAGGGGAATCCGTAGATATCGAAGCGACCGAAAGTTGCAACGTAAGCTACCAATGGACACCTTCTGGTTTTTTGAATGATGATGATATTCCCAATGTTACCGCTACTCCCGACACTTCGATTTCTTACGTATTGAGTTACACAGAAGATCAGGTTTGCATCGCTTATGACACCATTAATATTACAGTGATTGATCCAGATTCTTTAGACTGTGATAAAATATTTTTACCCAAAGCCTTCACTCCCAATGGTGACAACCTGAATGACCGTTATGGAATCAGCAACCCTTTTGCGATACAAGAACTCCTATCATTTGAAATTTTTGATCGTTGGGGTAGTCGAGTTTTCTTTACAGAAAATGCTTTTGATCAATGGGACGGCAGCTTCAAAGGTAAGATGCTCAACCCAGGAGTACTCCTTTATAGAATCCGATTCTCTTGCGATGGAGAAGAACAAATTGATGTAGGATCGCTCGCCATTATGCGTTAGAATATTCCAGTTGAACCATATTCCAATCAGGGGATAATTTGCACTTAGCAGTAGCTTTGCAAATTATCCCCTGACTTGTTTTAAGTCTGTACTAACAACCTGTTCAAAAGAAAAACTTCACTTTTGTTAAACAAAACATCGATTTTTTACTACCTTTCTAGCACAGTATAAAATCAAAATGCCACATTGCGCTTCATACGCAATGCAATTTCACAAAGACCCTCCAAACATCTTACTCACAGAAAATAACATTTTCTAACCTTTAAATTTTTTATTTACTATGGAGTGGTTACATATACTTGGAGCAGCTGCCACGACGATGGTCATTGGCGCTATTTGGTATCATCCAAAAGTTTTTGGAACGGCTTGGATGAAATCTATCGGCAAAACAGAAGCTGACCTTGCGAAGGGGAACATGGCTTTGATGTATGGCGTAGGTTATCTACTGTCCTGTTTTATTTCTTATCGGATTTATCAATATGCAGGTCATCCAGATGAGAATCTTGGCCCTGCCTTACATGGAGCTTTTCATGGTGCTTGGAGTGCTGGTGCTATTGCCGTAGCTGTGCTTACACTTAACACTATTTATGAGCACAGAAGCATTACTAATGTCCTTATCAATGCAGGTTATTGGTTGCTTTCTCTTGCTGTGATGGGCGCAATATTGTATAGTCTGCATGCACCAACCTAACGAATGACATATTTCCAGTTGATCATATAGATCAACTGGAAATAATAATACTTATTTCAAAATTTTCACTTCTCTCTTTTTATATTAAAGTACCCAATTATCTGGGTATATTTGCTTTTGTAAGTACCTGATGTATTAGCATCTGGCACACGTTCATCACGACAGATTTAGAAAATGAGTAACCATAAATTTACCTTTCCGCTATTGATTTCCTTTGTGTTTTTGTTGAGCTGCGGGAGTGAACCAAAGGCTAGTTTTCAAAATAGCAAATCAACAGATACTACCGAAATCACTTTAACAGAACAACGGGATACTAGTGAAGCCCCCTTAATTGATACTGTTGCGATAGCTGTGGATTCTACAATTGAACAACTCGCTCTAGCCAAAGAAGAAAAAGATGCAGAAGAAATCGCCAAGCAGGAGCAGGCACAGAGTGCAAAACTTGAAAAAGCACGTGAAGAACGACGTAAGAAAAGAAGGGCAAAGCGAAAAGCGAAAGAAGCTGCCGACCGAAAAGGCAAACCAACCATCAAATTCGAAAAAATGGTACATCGCTATGGTACCATTGAACAAGGAGAAAAGATCAAACATAATTTCGTTTTCAAAAACACTGGTAATAAAGAGTTAGTCATTTCTAATGCAAAGGCCACTTGTGGATGTACTCAACCTAGTTTTCCTTTTGTTCCGATAGCACCTGGAGAAGAAGGATACATTGGTGTCGTTTTCGACTCCAAAGGGAGATTGGGACATCAGCGTCCGAAAGTAACAATAACTACTAATGCCGATCCTCCGACTTATGAAATCTTCCTGGAGGGAAACGTAGACTCAGAGAAAAAAGAAGGAAAATAGCCTCTGATTCTAATATCGAACCAACGACTCATGATAGAACCAAATAGTACCACTAATCAAATCAATGAATTTCTCGAAAGAGCGAAACAACTCTTTGTACAGAATAATGTAGTGGACTCTCTTGCCCTTGCACAAGAAGCGGCACAGTTGGCTATTGCCAATCGGGATATTAGTAGTGCAATCGAAGCGAATGTTTTTCTTAGTAAGCTAAGTTTTCAGAATGTAAGGTACCTTGGTCTAGATGCCGGTACAGCCTGTGATTATATCAAAAATGCTAAAGCACTTCTTGATAAGGCATCTAATGAAGATACCATATCTACCTTGTTACAAACTGCTCAGATTTACATTTATAACAATGAGTTTACATCTGCTGCCGGATTTCTAAATGATGCTTTAGAGCGCAGCCGAAAACAAGATGATCCAACAAGCACTATTCTATCCCTTTGTGGTTTGTCTCAGTTGGCAACTAAACAAAACAAATCAAAAGAAGCACTAATCCGTATTCAGGATGCTATGGACTTGCTAGTCAACAGTACCGCTGAGATCAGTGCGCAAGTGCAAACAGAAGTTTATCATGAACTTTCCCAGGTCTATCTACGCCGTCAGGAATATACTAAACTGCATGACTCTTGTCAAAAGACACTAGAGCTTTGTCGACTCACTGGCGATGTGGAAAAAGAAATGATTGCGACTAATAGTCTGGGTATTTATTATGCTACTAAGTTGGATCAAAAAACAGCCATGCAGCATTTTTTGGATGCGTTGGACATCAGCAAAAAAATTGGTTATCGAGCTATGACGGCTCAGTACCTCATCAATATTGCTACTGTATACGCGCAGCTTTACAACTTCGATGATGCCGCAGATCGTTACACAACTCTTCTGGAAGAGTACGATGACATTCTTGATAACAATACCCGTGTCATTGTATACAACAACCTTGGCACCATACAACTTAACTTAGAGCGGCCAGAAGTTGCTCAACCTCATTTACAAAGAGCACTTGACCTGGCGCGTACCATTCAGTATAAAGAAATGATCGCCCATTCTTTAGCTCAACTTTGCCGAACTAATATTTTGCTCCAAAACCACAGCTTAGCCATCCAGCAAATGGAAGAAGCTTCTGAATTAGTCGAAGCACTTGGTGATATTAATGGGAAGCAGATCAACCTCATCAACAAGGGAAGTATTTTTTTATTTCAAAAGGAATACTCGAAAGCCATCAAACTGTTGAGCAAAGGAATCACAGCAGCAAAACGAATGAAAGATGATGCCAGTGAACGACGTGGCTATCAATTGTTGTCAAAGCTTTACAAAAAGCAAAAAGATTATGAACAAGCACTGAAATTTCAAACCGTCTATTCAGAAGCTCGCGAACATTTCTACAAAGAAATGAGAAATCGACAGAGCATTGATCTGGAAATAAAATACGCTATAAAAGAGAAACAACAAGAAATTGAGCGACTACGTACAGAGAACAGTTACAAGGATTTACTACTGGAGCAGAAAGATCAATTAGCAAAACAAAATGCTAAACTCATAGAGGTCAACGAAGAATTAAGACAGTTCGCATATGCGGTATCACATGACTTGAAAGAACCACTCCGAATGATTGGTAGTTATACCCAACTGATTCACAAAAGACATCATGAATCGTTTGATAAGAATTCTACTGCTTACTTCGAATTTGTCAACGAAGGTGTAAAAAGGATGAACAATCTTCTAGACGGACTACTGAAATATGCTACAGTGGGTAAAACAGAAGCGGACATGGAAGAGGTTAACCTGAGTACAGTGCTTGAACTGTCGGTCATTAACCTCCGAGTCACGATGGAGGAGACTAAAGCAATTGTTGATGCAGAGCGGCTGCCAAAAATACTTTCAGTAAAATCACTATGGATTCAGCTTTTTCAAAATTTGATTAGTAATGCCATCAAATTTAGAAAGCCGCAAACCATTCCTCAGATTACTATTCGGCATCAAATCATTGAAGATGAAGTCATCGTCAGTATTTCAGATAATGGCATTGGGATTAAGCCAGAATACAAGGAAAGAATATTTATTATTTTCCAACGGCTCCACAGCCGTGATGCTTTTGATGGAACGGGTATTGGCCTAGCGATCTGTCATAAGATTATGAAGCGATTGAATGGGCGCATTTGGGTGGAAAGTGAAGAAGGAGAAGGAGCTACGTTCTACTGCGCTGTTCCGATTGATTAAATTCTTTTCTTTAGCATTTCCTTTCTACCTTTATTGCGTGAAGTTTACACAAAAAATAAAAGTCTCAGTTGATGCAGTCGTCTTTGGATACAATTCCTCCGAAGGACTTTCCATTTTATTAATTAAAAGAAAGATTAAACCCTTCGTGGGCAGATGGGCACTTCCAGGTGGATTAGTTAAAAACGAAGAAACATTGGAAGAAGCGGTAGAGCGAGAACTGAAAGAAGAAACCGGAGTAGAGATCAATTATCTGGAACAACTCTACAGCTTCGGCAAACCCAAAAGAGATCCTCGAAACAGAGTTATCTCCATTGCCTACTTCGGATTGGTTCGTCCAGATGCTTTTGACCTCCATGCAGATACAGATGCCAGTGAAGCACAATGGTTTAACATTCAATCGCTACCTAATAAGCTCGCCTTCGACCACAGCAACATTATTGAAACAGCTTTACTAAGGCTGCAAGGCAAACTCACCTATGAGCCAATTGGCTTTGAACTCCTGGATAAAAAATTCCCTTTCTCTGAGTTGGAAAAATTGTATGCTACCGTTCTGAATCGAAAACTGGACAGAAGGAATTTCAAGAAGAAAATTATGAAGTTTGGTTTTCTAATTGAAACTAAGCAGAAGCAAAAGCACTCTGGATCGGGCCGTCCTGGCTTTTTGTATCGGTTCAATGAGCGTCGGTATTTTCAGTTGAAAAAAGAGGGGATTAATTTTGAGATTTGAATGCTCTACTAAAGCTGTTAACTGAGGTTATCTATCCTATCAAAACGTATCTACTTAACCACAATGGACACAAAGTAACACGAAGTTTTTTTCTGAACTTCGCATGAAACCTTCGTGTTCTTTCTTCTCCTTCGTGGTTAATTTAAAAACACCTTTCCTCAAAACTATATCTGTACCCATTAAGAATTCAAAATAAACTTTAAACCCTGTCATCCCCTACCCTATTGTTTTTCAACAACTTACAACCCGTACTCTTCCTTAGCTAAAAACTATTTTAAATTTTAATTTGCGTTTAATTGACACAAATACTATTTTTGTGTAAAAAAAACGCAAAACATTATGAAGACAGCAGTTATCATCGCAAGGTTTCAAACTCCTTACTTACATGAAGGTCACATCCGCCTGATAGAAGATGCTAAGGCCAAGCACGCTAAAGTAGTTATTGTCTTGGGCATCAGCCCTGTGGTTGGCAGTCGTCGAAATCCTTATGATTATTTCACCCGGGAACGGATGATAAAAAAAGCATATCCCGAAATCATTGTCTTACCGCTCTGTGATCATCCTAATGACAAGAAATGGTCTGAGCAATTAGATCATTTACTTACGACCACTTTTCCTTGTGCAGACTTTTTGCTTTTTGGAGGTAGGGACAGCTTCATTCCATATTACCTAGGAAAGTTTCTAACAATAGAATTACAACAGTATGAAAAATATAACGCCACGGCCATTCGAAAAAAATTAGCAGATCAGGTTTCGGATTCTCCAGAGTTCAGAGCAGGAGTTGTCTATGCCTATTTCAATCAATACACAAAAGTCTACCCTACTGTAGATATTGCTGTTTTCAGAAATAACAAATCCGAAATTCTACTTGGCAAAAAATTGCTAAATAATAAATGGCGACTGGTCGGTGGCTACGCTAATCCGACAGACGACAGTTATGAGCAGGCAGCTTTTAGAGAATTACAAGAAGAATGTGGAAGTATAAAAGTCAGCGAAATGAAATACTTCATGTCCATAAAAGTAGACGACTGGCGCTACCGAAGAGAGACGGACAAAATCATTACCAGCGTTTTTAGCTGTGATTATATTTCTGGAAAGGTAGAAGCGAAAGATGACATTGATGAACTAAGTTGGTTCCCAGTAGATCAACTCTCCACGATGATTGCTAATGACGAAATCACAGAAGAACACCTTCCAATTTTTAAAAATCTAATTTCAACGAAAGTCAATAACAATACGCTTACAAACTCAGCCTAACAATACAATTACAAGCCCCAAATTATTTTAACAACAAAAATCCTACATCATGAAAAAGAACAATTTATTGCTACTGGCAGATGCTTACAAATATGCTCACCATAAATTCTACTACCCAGGAACGACGCAGATTTATTCTTACCTGGAAAGTCGCGGTGGAAAATTCCCAGCTACTGTTTTCTATGGATTACAGTATTTTTTGAAAGAGTATCTGGAAGGCCCTGCGTTTACACAAGCGGACTTAGACGAAGCTAAAGAATTCCTGCCACAGGTATTCGGCAGAGATGATGTTTTCGATGCTTCCAAGTTTCAATACATCCTGGATAAGTACGACGGCCATTTACCAATCAGAATTAAAGCAGTACCCGAAGGCACAGAAGTCCCTGTAAAAAACGTGTTGATGACCATAGAAAATACAGACCCAAAATGTTACTGGCTTACCAACTTTCTAGAAACCCTACTCATGCAAATCTGGTATCCTTCCACGGTAGCGACCATCAGTAAAGAAGTAAAAAAAGTGATCTGGGAAAACTACCAAAACACTGCTAGCCAGAAAGCCATTGATGAGGGCATCGACTACGTACTTAATGATTTCGGCTACAGAGGAGTCAGTAGTATGGAATCAGCAGGACTCGGAGGCAGTGCACACCTTTGTAACTTCAGAGGGTCTGATACCATCATGGCTTCTGTATTTGCAAAGCGATATTACAACGCAACGGAAATCTACGGCAACAGCATCCCCGCTACAGAACACAGCATCTGTACTTTGCTTGGCCAAGAAGGAGAACTGGATATTTTCAAACATATACTCGACAGTTTTCCAACTGGAACCATCGCCTGTGTTTCAGACAGTTACAACATTTTTGAAGCTTGCGCAGAACACTGGGGCAGTACTCTGAAAGAACAAATTCTGAACAGAGACGGCACCTTAGTCATCCGTCCTGATAGTGGCGATCCTGCGATGACTTTGCTGAAAATTTTTGAAATTCTATTTGATCGTTTTGGTTTTAGCCTCAATGAAAAAGGATACAAGGTCTTGCCTCCTCAGATCAGAGTCATCCAGGGAGACGGCGTAAACTACGAAGCCATTTGCCACATTTATGAAAAATTGAAAAGTAAAAACATCAGTGCGGAAAACTTGGTTTTCGGAATGGGTGGCGCCTTACTCCAAAGGTTGGATCGGGACACACAACAGTTCGCACTAAAATGTTCTTACGCAAAAATCAACGGCAAAGACGTCGCCGTTCAAAAGATGCCAACCGAGATGGATGCTCAGGGAAACATCACCGGCTCTTTCAAAAAATCAAAAAGTGGTCGATTGAAATTGGTCCATATTGATGGTCGATTTGAAACGGTGAAAGAGGATGATTATCCAGAGTTGAAAGATGAGTTGGTTACCGTTTTTGAACATGGGAAGATTGTGAAGGCGTATGATTTTGAGGAAATTCGGGAGCGGAGTGGGGTTGCAGAATTAGCGGAATTTATTAATAACTAGTAAAAATTTACAAAATGATAGGTGCAATAATTGGAGACGTTATCGGTTCACGTTTTGAAAGAACCGGAAAGAAGACAAAGGACTTTGAGTTATTTACAGATGAATCTAAGTTCACAGATGATACTGTTCTAACCGTCGCTGTTGCAGACTGTATTTTGAATTCAAAAGACTTTGCTGAAACGCTTCGGAAGTATGGTAAAGCTTACCCACTTGCGGGCTATGGAAGTAGTTTCAAAAAATGGTTGGCTGGAATAACTAAAGGCCCATATAGAAGTTGGGGTAATGGCTCTGCGATGAGGGTTAGCCCTGTTGGCTTTTTGTGTAAGGACAGAAAAACAGTTTTGGATCTAGCTGAAAAAAGTGCCGCAGTAACACATAACCATGAAGATGGAATCAAAGGAGCACAGGCAATTGCCCTCAGTGTTTTCCTTGCGCGAAATGGAACATCAAAGGAGGTCATCAAATCTAACATCATTGAAGAATTTGGTTATAACCTCAATCGGACCCTTGATGAAATTAGACCGACATATGAGTTTGATGTTAGCTGTCAGGGTTCTGTTCCTGAAGCGATAATTGCTTTTTTAGAATCTGAAAATTTTGAAGATGCAATTAGAAATGGAATTTCAATTGGTGGAGATAGTGATACTATAGCTTGTATGGCTGGTTCAATAGCAAGTGCTTTCTACAAGGAGATTCCAGAACAAATGATCGTAGAAACTAAGAAGAGGTTACCGGAAGAATTTATTGAAATTATAGACTTGTTTGAGCGAGAGTACGCAACTTGAGTTCCCTACACCCGCTCCTCAATCGTCTCAATCATCTTCCCAGCCACGTCAATCCCAGTCGTCGTTTCGATGCCCTCTAGCCCTGGCGAAGCATTCACCTCCAGGAGCAGTGGGCCTCGGCGCGATTGCAAAATATCTACGCCAGCGACTTCAAGACCTAGTGTGTTGACGGCATTGAGCGCCGTTCTAATCATCTCTGCGCTGGGTTCAATTATTTCAGAACTGGCTCCTCTGTGCAGATTCGAGCGGAAGTCGCCGCTCTGAGCAGTGCGTCGCATGGCTGCTACTATCTCTCCGTCTACTACCAATGTACGTACATCGGAGCCTCCAGCTTCGCTTATAAATTCCTGAACTACGAATTGCTGTTTCTGTTTTATGAAAGTTTCAATGATGGACTCCGCAGTTATTCTACTCTCTACCAGTATGACCCCAATGCCATGCGTTCCACTCAACAACTTAATAACGCAAGGCATTCCAATAGATTTTTCAACACGACTCATACTGAAAAATTGACTAGGGAATATCGTCTTAGGCATCTGCACTCCTTCCTGAGAAAGTACTTGAATGCAATGCAGTTTATCTCTAGACGCTAGTAGCCCTTGAGAACTAGTCAGTGTGTAAACACCCATCGCTTCGAACTGCCGAACAACCGATGCGCCAAAGAAGGTATTGGACGAACCAATACGCGGAATGATGGCATCTATACCTTCGATTTTCACTCCCCTGTAATAGATATGCGGGTCTCCACTTTCTACGATCAGATTGCATTCTGTATAGTCAATTACAATCATCTGATGGCCGCGTTTTTCACCCGCGGCAACAATACTCTTCGTGGAATAGAGATGCTTGTTTCGAGACAAGACTAGAATATTCATCTTTTAGATTTATCTATTTGTTTACTCAAAGTAATACTAAGGTAGTTAAATTATTTTAGTTTTATGTCTGTACCTCAGCGCTTTAGCTGAAGAGTGCTTGCCGTAAGAGAATATCAGAAAAAGGACTATCTTCGGTTTTTCTAGTTAGAATTTTATAGCAACAATTTTCACATTTACACTTCCTCAATGAAAAACAAAGCTGCTGTCCCCTACCCAGTCAATGACAAGAGAACCATCAACGCGTGGGCAATGTTCGACTGGGCTAATTCCTCTTATGCGCTGGTGATCTCTGTTGCGATCTTTCCGATGTATTTCAATCAGATTATGCCGGAGACTAATTTTGATTTCCTGGGAATACCCGTCAATAGATCAGCCTTATTTTCTTATGCGCTTTCCTTTGCCTATTTGGTGATCGCTTCATTGCTTCCCTTGCTTACGGGTGTTGCGGATTTTAGTGGGAGGAGAAAATCTTTTATGAAATTTTTCACTGCTCTAGGAGCTACGGCTTGTATTTCCATGTTCTTTTTTAAATCTACAGAAATAGGTCCCGAGCTTTTTGAAGTAGAACCTTGGGCGATGTACATCGGTGTGTTTAGTTTCATTGTTGCAGTGATTGGATTTGAAGGAGGAAAGACATTTTACAATTCTTATTTGCCGCTCATTACAACAGAAGATCAGTATGACAAGGTCAGTGCAAAAGGATTTACGTACGGTTACATCGGCTCAGTGTTACTACTGATTATTAATTTGATAATGATTATGAAACCAACGCTATTTGGTTTTCCGGATGCGACTATGGCGACACGTGCGTCTTTTGTTACCGTTGGAATTTGGTGGTTTGGTTTTGCCCAAATTCCGTTCAGACGTTTACCCGCAGATGATAAAAGTGCCTTACCTCAAAAATTGCTTTCAAAAGGATATAAAGAAATTCGCGAAGTCGCTAATTACGTAAAGGGGCAAAAGAACATGCTATTCTTTTTGTTGTCTTTTTTCTTTTACAGTGCAGGTGCGCTGACGGTCATTGCATTGGCCTCTACCTTCGCTGTTGAGGAACTGGGTTTTGAAACGATGGAGTTAATTCTTCTGATTTTGGTTTTGCAGTTTGTAGGAATTATTGGAGCAGAACTCGCAGCCAGATTATCTGATCGAAAGGGAAATAAGTTTACAATTATAGTGATTCTATGCATTTGGATGATGGTCTGCATCACTGCTTACTTTGTGCAAGCAAAAGTACAGTTCTATGGAGTAGCCGCTTTCACAGGTTTAGTGATGGGTGGTATTCAGTCAATGTCTCGTTCGACTTACTCTAAGCTCATACCTGAGAATGCACATAATACAGCTTCCTTTTTTAGCTTCTTCGATGTCTGTGAAAAACTATCAATGGTACTTGGTCCTTTCTTTTTTGGCTTCATAGCTTACTATACGGGTAGCATGCGAAATAGTATCTTCTCATTGATTTTGTATTTCTTGTTGGGGATGTTCTTTTTGAGTTTTGTAAAAGTGATGCGGCCGATGAGTTTAGCAAAAAGATAGAATAGATTAAAACCTTAATAAAATAAACTTCTAGTACATAGAAGTGTTCCTATCCCAGTATGAAACCCTCAAAGCTAGTTTAACGTAACTGCCACTAATCAGACAAAACCCCAATCATTCAAGAAAAGTACACATATAATAAAAATTAAACTGACACTTATAGTATATTTTACACCATTCTATATTATATTCGTGTTCTAATAGATTCTCTGTAATCTCTTCACAATCGATCTAAAGCCGGAAAACAAACAACTTCTATCCTTACCCAAGACTCACTTGTTTTCCAATACAGCATTCCAAAAACTGATATACCATTAGCTTAACAACTAGTGGAAAACTGCTAAGATTTTCAGCATCCTGCTGAGATACAATTCCTGTGTCTCAAGCCGTCAATGTTGTAGTCTCAACGGCTATAGAGCGTTCCAGTGCATATTTAACCTATTAAAAAATTATATAATACATTTACTCAAAACAAAAAACAATTATGAAAAAAAATCTCTCACTCTTATTGCCCATGCTCCGTTGTCTTACAGCGGTTGGGCTCATTTTAGCCTTTACGGTGTATTCGGCTTTTGCCCAATCACCCTGTACAGGCAACGTACCGATTGAAAATTTGGCTAATGGTATGGATTATACCATTACTGTCGCAGCGAATGGCGATGTTGATGTTACCGTTACGGTTGTTGACAACCCAGCAGGTTTAGTTGGTTTCCTTGGAGGTCCTGGTGGAACTTTTCAAGCTGCTGATGCAAATGGAACTCTCACCTACAGCTTAACTGGTGAATCCGATCCATATACTTTGGATATGTTCTTCAACTGGGCTGCAGGTGGACAAGGCAATTCCGAATCTGTATCTTGCGCTTCTTTTGTCCCAACAGTATGTACAGGCAATGTAGCTATTGAAAACCTAGCCAATGGTATGGATTATTCCATTACTGTCGGAGCGAATGGCGACGTTGACATTACAGTTACCGTTGTTGATAATCCAGCAGGCTTAGTTGGTTTTCTTGGAGGTCCTGGTGGGACTTTTCAAGCTGCTGACGCAAATGGAACACTCACCTATAGCCTAACTGGTGAATCCGATCCATATACTTTAGATATGTTCTTCAACTGGGCTGCAGGCGGACAAGGTAACTCCGAATCAGTTTCTTGCGGTTCTGCCGGTCCGGAAATGTGCATGGGTAATGTACCTATTGAAAATCTGGCTAATGGTATGGATTATTCCATTACTGTTGATCCGAGTGGCGATGTCGAGGTTATTGTTACCGTTGTTGACAATCCAGCAGGCTTAGTTGGTTTTCTTGGAGGTCCTGGTGGGACTTTTCAAGCTGCTGACGCAAATGGAACACTTACCTATAACTTAACGGGGCAGACTACTCCATACGTTTTGGATATGTTCTTTAACTGGGCAGCAGGTGGACAAGGTAACTCCGAAACAGTAACTTGTCCTCAGGTATCTGATACAGAAGTAATGTTCTGCGTAGACCTAAGTTGTTTTCCAGAAGCACCAGCAAGCCCTGCTGTCTTTGGTAACTTCTCTACGCCTCCATTTGACATCAATCAAAACTTATTGACTGATCAAGGAGGAGGAATTTGGTGTGCTACTGTAACAATTGCACCTGGTACTTATGAATACTTATTCTTTGATCAAAACCAAGGTGCAGAAAATTTTGCACCAGGCTCGCCTTGTACAGTAACCAATTTTGGTTTTACCAATAGAGTACTTACAGTAGGAACAACAAGCCCACAAATGGAAACTTTTGGATGGGAAAGCTGTGGCACAGACTGTATCGCTCCACCAATCCCACCAGATTTCCCGATTGATTTTGAAGACACTGGAATCGATTACGCTATAGTTGACTTTGCAGGTGCAAGTTCTGTTGTTACAATGGACGGAGGAAACACTTTCATTTGTACAACCAAGAACCCTGGCGCAGCTACATTCGCAGGAACTGTAATCGCTGATAACGGATTGGCTAACCCAATTCCATTCACAATGACAGAAACTGTAATTACTGTAGATGTACAATCTCCAGCTGCTGGAATTCCTGTTTTATTGAAAATAGAAAACTCTGCTGGTGGACCTACTGCTGAGGTATTAGCTACTACAACTGTAGCTGGTGCATTTGAAACATTGGCATTTGACTTTAGCACTTCTACAAATGCTCCTTTCAGCTTAGCAAACACTTACAATAAAATTGTGATCTTCTTTGACTTTGGAAATGTAGGAACTGATCCTGGTCAAACTTTCTGCTTTGATAACATCATGATGTGTGATCAGTCTATCTTACCTGAAATCATGTGTCCAGCTGATGTAACCATCTCTTGCGATGATTCAATGGATCCAATGAATACAGGTATGGCTACTGGTACTGACTTATGTGCTGAACCTACAGTGACATTTGCAGACGTCAGCACACAAGGAACTACAGGATGTGACCAGTTCAACTACACAATTACAAGAACATGGACAGCTACTGATAATGCAGGAAACACCGCTACTTGTGAGCAAATCATTACAGTAGAAGATACGACTGCTCCATTACTTACCTGCCCTGCGGACATCACCATAGAATGTGATCAGTCAACTGATCCAATGAATACAGGAGAGGCAATCTCTGCTGGTGACAACTGCGCTGCAGTTGTGGATATCGTAATTACGTTTGCAGATGTATCTACGCAAGGAGCAGCGGGTTGCGCACAGTATAACTATACAATTACAAGAACATTTACTGCAACTGATGTTTGTGGTAATACTTCTACATGTGAGCAGATCATTACAGTAGAAGATACTACTGCTCCAATGATTACTTGTCCTGCGGATGTGATGCTGTCTTGTACAGATTCTTCTGATCCTGCTGATACAGGTGTAGCAACTGGTACAGATAACTGCTCAGCTGATGCTGAAGTCGTCATCACTTCTTCTGATATCACTACTCAGGATGACAACGGATGTGGACAATTTACTTTCCAAACATTCAGAACTTGGACTGCAACTGATGCTTGTGGAAACACTTCTACTTGTGTGCAGACGATTAGTACTGCAGATACAGAAGCTCCAGTAATCACTTGCCCTCCAGGTCAGACATTGACTTGTTTTGAGACTTTACCAGCACCTGCAATGAATGCAGCTGAGTTCATCGCTTTAGGTGGAACAGCTTCTGACAACTGTGCTGATTTAGATGAATTGAATGTATTCATTCAGTCGGTAGATAATGGTGGTGACAACTGCCCAGGTAACGCAAGAACAGTCGTTCGAACTTA
>JBGCDT010000274.1:0-5697 GCA_045105695.1 Saprospiraceae bacterium
CCCATTCGTTATCTAAATAATAGACACTGTCATTTTTCAACAACATATACTCCTCAGGTCCAATTCGAAGCCCAGTGTAGTATCCAGTTTTTTTTGAAAAAAGCTGCTTAACTTCTTCACCCACCATTTCAGCTCTTGTAGACCAGGGATGAAATACAACTGAATCATTTTGTATACTAAAAACTCTCGCACCACTTCCTTCATGGGCATACTTTCCCCTAAACCAAACCGTATCATCCCTCTCATAAAAATGCTGTAAATAAAACTTATAATCTCCAGGTGTTTTCACCTCATGAATGCTATCCTGATAGATATAAACCAATCGATTATGAACGGTATGTACCCATAATCGACCTTTGGAATCTTCCTTCAAATCCCAGACATCGTAACGAGGTAATCCTTCATAAAAATTCTTAAAAGTATAGCCATCAAATTTAGAAATACCATCTTCTGTGTAGATCCAGATGTAGCCTTCTCGGTCTTGCATAGCTCCGTACACCGAATTAGAAGCTAGACCGTCGTCAATGGTATATTGATGAAGATTGCTCATTTGGTTTTGTGCGCTGGAGAGAGCAGCAAGCGTTAAAAGGAGAATAAAGAGATAGAGCCGTTTTTGGATCAAGGTCGTAAAACTGGGTTTGAAAAATGTTTGTTATAACTGTTTGCAAAATGAATTTCTACAAAGAGCGCTAACTACAATAAATTATGGTTCTCAAAGGTAGTACTTACCTTTGAGAACCATTTGAAAGAATAGAAAAATAGATTGAAAACTAGCGTATTCGCCATACTCCACTACAATCAATAAGACCTAAACCTAGACTGTTCTATTTGCTGGGGTTTGGCCGCCACACTTTTTCCACCTTGTTTTAGGCTGCCACTTACCGTTTGTTGTATCAAAGAAGGACTGCCAGATTTCGGCGGACTGGCCTTATTTCTTTTAGTGGAGCAAGCTTCTGTTTCCGTTAAAAACTAAAAACTGTTTGAGCCACAAGGGAAGATTAGCTAAGGCGAAAACATTAAGTTCTCGATGCAGATGAAGCAAAGCACAATACACCGAGGCGAGTTTTTTTAGTTTAGGAAAAAGGAGTTTGCGTAGCGTTAAGAAAGAAATAAAGCCTCGATTTTTGGTTCTTTTTATCGAAGAAAAAGAACATAAAGACTTTTGATAAAACAGATGTTGTCGCTACTCTATAGCCAGAATTCTCTAAAACCAAGGCTTCCTATTTCTTAGCTAAAAAGTGTGTCGCCCTAAACCCAACAAACGAAACACCCTAGACCTAAACCCAACTACTGCTTCACAAATCTTTTCACACCAACTCCTTCGGCAGTAAGCAGTCTAAGAAAATAAATACCCTTCGTAAGCTGACTCACATCAAAATCCGTACGCTCCGTTTCATAAGAATTAATAATGCGACCATTAACATCTAAAATATCAACTGACTTTAATTCTAGATTTTGTGCATCCAAGGTTAATAATTCGCTGACCGGATTTGGGTAAAAACTAAAGGAGGTCAGAACGTCATCAACACTACTCGTTTCAATGGTCAGTGGACTATGATCGATGGAGATTTGCGTTCCATCGCTCGTTAAAGCAACTACATTTTCTAAGGACAGGGATAATCCAGAAGCATTAAAATCTGAGGGCACTTGAAAAAACAAGGAAGCTAGATTCCCACCACCAGCAGTTGGCTCCTGGTCGTTTTTCACCATGGCTATATCCATCCTTCCGTCGTCTGGGAAAGATTGCATCATCGTCAGCATATTATCGTTGTTTCCTAACCAGGAGTCTACTGTATTCAACTGAGTGGTATTTGCAGAAAAGAAGGATTCATTTCCAGCTAGAGAAAAAGCAATACCGTACAAATCCGACATAGGATTATTAGCATCCGCTAGAGAAAAATCAATTTGTAACAAACCATTTGCAGTGAGTCCGCCGATGACATTCATAGCCAAGGTAGCATTTGTGGTCGCATCTATTGCTGGCTCATAAGTCGTATTTCCAGAATGAGTATTATTATAATTTGATTCAACAATCAGCAGATCATCCTCATCCACAAGGCCATCACCATTACAGTCGGCATGCTTTGCATTTACATTGTTAGAAAAAGTAATGGCCCAATCTTCCGATTCTTGTCCGATCCAAAAATCGCTTGCATCAGCACGGGCAGCTCCAGTCAAATCAAAAGCTAAACCTATTTGCAATAAGTCCCAGGCATTTGTAGAACCATTGTTATCCGCATCTCCTGGGTAAACTAAATTGGTTGATATACAGTCCGTATTAATGATGTTGTAAGTAGCAATCCCTAGGCTAGGATCGTCATAAGCATCTTCCACGACAAGGGCAATGGCATTCAAGTCACCCGTACACCAGCAGTTATTATTCAAATCAACCGGATCATTGGTCGTCAACTGAACCGATAAAGAAGTGTTTTCACAAATTAAATTTTCATAAATAGCAGCTCCTGCGCCATCTACTTTAATTCCAATATTGTTAGCTGTAAAAAAAACGTTACCTAAAGTATCTGCCTCCGATTCAAATAAAACTCCCGAGTCATTATTATAATGCAGGTGCCGAACTAGCATTGCCGAACTCGAATTAGCTGGAATAAATAATGTTTTGAAAACAACTTCTTCTGGTTCTTTCGGCAGCTCACTCAGTTTTCCTTTTTTATATTTTGCGCTGGACAACTCGAATTCTAATAATTCCTTTTTATATTTTTTCTGCGCCTTTCGGTTTTCTTCCAATAAAGCTTCATGGTATCCCATCCCCAGCATCTTAGCAAATTTCAAAGCTCCCTTTCCACTGGCCGACGGAGCGATAACAAATACATACAAATTCGGAAAACATTTATTACCATCATATTTACCACTGACATTTGGCAGACAACCACTCAACACACCAAGAGCTCCAGTTAAGAAAACATCTCGTTCCCGCTCATCCTTGAAAGTAGCACAGCCTTTATTTAAAAATCCTGGTAATTTAGAAAATACACCTGATGGAACAGGTGGCGGTGTGTCTGTCGGTAATTCTGTTGGCAGCATTTTTACAACTCTGGGTTTCCAATTATACGCGCTCTTCACCGTCCGATCAATCTCTTCATTCGATAAATCAATAGTCGTCTGACTCATTATATTAGCTACCTCAAACGGAATTCCAGCCAGATTACAATTCACTCCTAATTGATAGATATAATTATTCCGACTCCCAGTTTTAAAAACCAATTTTTCATCCGTCAACGAAATACATTCTGCAAAAGCATTTTCAAATCCATCAGGAATATTTATTTTTTCTGTTGTATTTTTTAAATTATTAATTGAATTATTCGACTGATTAATAATCTCCTTATTCTCCACATTAAATACCTCACTCTCGGGATCAAAATACGCCGATGGATCATGTGACATAAAACAAAGTCGTGTAATATCTTTTCCACTTTTATCTATTTCCACATCCAGTTTCTTTTCATAAAAATCAACTACCTTTTTATACGCCAACCAATGTTCCTCCTGCTCAGAATTCACCGCTACAATAATCTTTATACCTCGTCCACTTGGACTGATAAAAGAAGCCC
This sequence comes from Saprospiraceae bacterium, assembly GCA_045105695.1. Lineage (GTDB taxonomy): Bacteria > Bacteroidota > Bacteroidia > Chitinophagales > Saprospiraceae > CALGLS01. The sequence continues at coordinate 3,573 of JBGCDT010000274.1, forward strand.
TCGTAAATACAATTTTATTAATTTTATCTAACAACGTATTTACAGAATCCACCTCCAACTTATCAATATCCAAAATCACAAATGGATTATAAACTTGTAAAAACTCCATTCTCCTTCCCCCAGAAAAAGCACCCGAAACCGTAAACGCCAGTAATCCTTTTTTCAGCTTATCGGCCGCCTCTTTATCTCCCTGTTCTATTGCTTTTCTGATTTGAAAAACAGCTTCCTTATAATGTGTACCACGAACCCCCAAAACAATCTGCGATAAAGTCCGGCAGCCAATCTCCTTCGTAAAATTTTTAAACACTGAAATATTGTTCATAATCATTTTATTTATTAGGAATTAAAAAAGGTTCCCTGAGCATCTCCACTCAGAGAACCGAAACAAAGAACTAGATTATATCATTCTAGCTTTTATATGCTTTGAAAATGAATCAGCCTCCATACCTATATATGCATGCTCATCTACGGATACCATACAAGTATGAATAATTGACTTTCCTCCCAGAGAAAAATGCCTCACTCCTGTCAAGGATTTATAATACTTTAAAGCAAGTGTGAACATTTCTTTATGCTCTTCCTCTACTCCGTTTGATCGAACAATAAATACCAACCCATTCCCCAAGGCATTCTCAAAACAAGCCATAACAAAAGGATCATTGGCCACCAGCATCTTTACCGTTTTCAAATCCCGTTCATTCAGATAAGGAATCTCTAACAACAAATTCCCGGAATAACTAATCATTTTTATTTTCTCATTCACCATCCTAAAATTACCGGACACCGTGAATAATGGAATCACCTTCTTTTGATGATCATAGTCATCTCCCCAGTCCTCTTCATAGTACTTACGAAGGTTTCCTATTTTCCTTCTGTATGTTCCTGTCTTTATTTTCATGAGAATACTGGCTAACGGCAGATAGGTTTTTGGTCTTTTGAAATAATTAAATAGGGTTACTATTGACATAAATTGATATTTTTAATTGGTTAATTAATAGTTGATAAATTCAGCACATTGCATAGTTTGGCCAGGCCATGATGATGCATCAGAGCGGCATTAAATGACAACACGTCTAGCTAATAATTACAGATTTACTAAAAGAATAGTGGTTTAAGCAGATTGGATATTTCTCTCAGAAATAGCAGAATGTAGATGATAATGATCTGTGAAAAACTTTTCGATATCTGACATCCGGTAATAAATTTTACCTCCTATTTTAGAATATCCAATCTTTCCTTCCTCCCGCCACAACTTAGCAGTCCCAGGAGAGACTCCCATGAGGTCATTAAAACTTTTATTATCCAAGAAAAATCTCTTTACAGAACTTTTCTTTCTCAGGTCTTTATTGATAAAATCAAGTTTCTCAATAATAGCATCGTAGTGTTCCCGTGACAAAATAACTGCGTTCAGGCGTTCCATAATAAATTAATTTTTTGAGTGAGATGTCATAATTGACAATGGCAAAGTAAAGTCAAATTTTTCATCCATAATATCTCAAAATGAAAAATGAGATGTTTATTTTCTATTAATTCATCACATTCTGCTTTAATTCATCGTATTTCAGAACAATTTTTTAATAAAAAAAAAAAAATATATCAGCACTTCAGAGAGCCAGTAAAACATATCATATTAAGAAATGATATACTTTATTAATTAATCTTCTAACAATTCGATTCCGGAAATATCAATCCGGCTTTTTTTAGCAGGCGGTTTCCCGTTTTTAAAATCATTAAAATAACTACGGATAGAATGTACAGAGAAAGAACTACCATCCTTATTGCAAAAATTGTTACAAACAAAACGAGCAAAGTCGCTGGCCGATGCATCAAAAAGTATATTATCATCCTTATCCCTGAGTTTCATAACTTGCCAAAAAAGATAAGCAATTACAATAGTTCCTCTAGAGAAAGGAAATTTCTTCACCTGCTCTATTTCCCCTGAATTATTAGTTGCTTTATTCATAGGCTTTTTTTCTGGCCGCTCAATATGTTCCTTTTCCAGTTCTGCCATCAAATCTATATAATCAATTTCCCGTTTAATACCCGTTATAAAAAAAGCCTCTTCATTATCTTCAATCTCTTGTAAATAATTTACAGAAATACGATGTAGGAAAGCTTTCTTATC
>JBGCDT010000275.1:0-6223 GCA_045105695.1 Saprospiraceae bacterium
ACTCAAATTAATGGGGAGTCGATTTGAAATAACGGTAGTTGAAACAGATTCTATAATTGCTAATAATTATATTGATACAGCGGTTTTAGAAATTACACGGATAGAAAAATTAATTTCTTCTTGGGATGAAAATTCTCAAACTTCCGAGATAAATAAAAACGCAGGTGTCCAGCCTGTAAAAATTGACCCGGAGCTTTTTAACCTAATCGAACGAGCAATCGGAATATCAAAATTGACCGATGGTGCTTTTGACATTAGTTATGCTTCGATGGATAGAATTTGGAAGTTCGATGGTAGCATGAAGGCGATGCCTTCTCCAAAAGAAATTAAAAATTCCGTAGCCAAAGTAGGCTTTGAAAATATTCTACTCAACAAAGACAGCAGTTCTGTTTTTCTACCAAACAGGGGAATGAAAATTGGCTTTGGCGGTATTGGAAAAGGCTATGCTGCGGATCAGGCAAAAGCATTATTAATGGCGAAGGGAGTGAACGCTGGAATCATCAATGCCTCAGGCGACATGAACACCTGGGGGAAACAACCAAACGGCAATGAATGGAAAGTCGCAATCACCAATCCGCTTAATAAAAACAAAACTTTTGCATTACTACCAATTAGTAATGGCGCTGTTGTTACCTCAGGTAATTACGAAAAGCAAGTCGTGTTCGAAGGGAAAAAATATACACACATTATAGATCCACGAACGGGACTTCCTTCAAGTGGTATTATTAGTGTTACCGTTTTCGCTCCTAAGGCGGAATTAGCAGATGCCTTAGCTACCTCTGTTTTTGTAATGGGCAAAGAAGTAGGATTGGATCGCATAGATCAGATGCCTAAAGTAGAATGCATCATCATTGACGATGAGGGGAATATTTCAAAATCTAAAAACATTAAAATCGATAAAATATGAAAAAGATAGTTTTCATCTTAGCAATTGCATCTTGCTCATTCAGCAGTTGTGTTGTCGTAAAAGAATACGAAAAAGTAAATATTAATGACCCTGACATGGTGCTTTCTGAAAAGAAATTCAACCGAAATGTAACAACCATGCATTCTTACAGAGAGGCTGCCGTTGGCGCAAACGGAGGAAAGACCGGAGGAGGTTGTGGCTGTAATTAAGCATTATTCACGATAAAATCATTTAGTCAAAAAAATATGGACAGTTTAAAATATATATTTTCTCTTTGCTTATTACTTGTTTCAGTAGCAAGTATAGCTCAACAAAATCAAGACTCCACAAAGGTTTATAAAAAGCGTGTTCTTGAGAATACAGAAGTCGACATACTCTCCAGTTATTATAGTCAAGATGGCGATAATGCTGCGGTTAGTGGTGGAAAAGGAACAGAAGAACTAACCGATTTTACAGCAACCTATATCATCTCCATTCCATTAAACGATGATGATGTACTAACTATAGACGCAGGAATTTCTGCTTACACTTCTGCATCTTCAAGTAATGTAGATCCTTTTGATGATGGTCCTGCAGATGCCTTCCAAGCGTCTACGGGTGCTTCAAGTGGTGACCTCTGGATAAACCTTGCGGGAAGTTATAGTCATAGCTCTGACGATAGAAATACGATTTGGTCTGCGAATGCTTCCTTATCAAATGAGTATGATTATTTTTCCGTTGGCGTTGGTGGTTCCTTCACAAAGCTCTTCAATGAAAAAAACACAGAACTCAGTATAAATGCCAATGCATTTTTTGATAGCTGGACCACGATTTATCCAATGGAACTAAGACCTTTTGGAGAGGGAGAACTGGGTTTGAACGATGCTTTATTTTCTAATAATACCATTACTGGAAATACGGATTATCGTCCTGATTTCAATGACTTTACAGATACTGGTCGAAATTCTTATTCCTTAGGATTAGGGTTATCTCAGATCTTACATAAAAACGTACAAGGTGCTTTATCATTGGATTTTATTCAGCAGCAGGGGCTATTAGCGACTCCTTTTCAAAGAGTATATTTTAATGATGTAGATGCTTCTTTTATAGATGAATTTCAACTGGCAGATGCCAATGAACGCTTGCCGGATAGTAGATTTAAGGTGGCTGTAGGAGGTAGACTCAATTGGTATTTGAACGAGCGATTTACAGTAAGAAGTTATTATAGATTTTATTCTGACGACTGGGGAATTAATTCTCATACCGCAAGTATTGAAGTACCAATCAAGATTTCGAATAAGTTTACATTATACCCCTCTTACCGTTTCTACAACCAAACCGCTGCTGATTATTTTAAGCCATTTCGAACGGCATCTTCAACAGATGAATTTTACACTTCTGATTATGACTTATCTGAATATTCTGCGAATCAATTTGGTTTTGGAGTTTCCTACACAGATATTTTTACAAAATTCCACATTAGAAAATGGGGGCTAAAAAGCATTGACTTGAAATTTTATCAATACGATAGAAATTCTACCTTTACTTCGAGTATTTTCACTTTAGGAATTAAACTCGTAAAAGACTAAAACATTTTTTAATGAAACACTTATATGTTATTCTGATCATTCCGTTTTTGATGGCTTGTGTGTCAAGAAGTAATAAATTGGAACATCCAACAAACAAAGACTTAATGGAATTAGAATACTTGGTTCGTCAGCAGCAAGATACGACTAAGGAAGCGCCCCTATTGATTTTACTGCATGGATACGGTAGCAACGAAGGAGACCTTTTTTCTTTAGCTGACAAAATTCCAGATAGCTGGTTGGTTGTTTCGGCACGTGCTCCCATTGTTATTGATGACAATAGATTCAAATGGTATGATGTAAAAATGGTGAACAACAAAATCACCATGAACTTTGACAATGAGGAGACAAGTAGAAAATCAATACTGGTATTGACTGACAAAATCACAACAAAGTACAAGGTTGACAAAAAGAGAATCGTAATTGCTGGATTTAGTCAAGGAGCAAATATGGCCTTAGGTCTTGCTTTAACTGAACCTGGAAAAATACAAGCTGCCGCCTGTTTTAGTGGCCGTTTCATGGAAGAAATAAAACCTTTAATTAAGAACAAAAAAGCTTTAAAAGCTAAGCAAGTTTTTATCGCACATGGAAGTCAAGACAAGATGTTGCCACTCCGATATGCGGAAGAAAACCAAACAATTTTGGAAGGCTTTGGAATTAATGTAAAACGCTCTACCGACGAAATCGGGCATTCCATCTCTGCCAAACAAGTCAATGATTTTGTAGCATGGATGCAAGATTTATAATAAAAAACAGGACACAATGACTCAATTAAAATCCTTCCTCACGGGGAAATATATGCTCTGGTTAATCCTAGCCATCCCAGGTGTTTTGGGCACTATGAATTATGTAAAAGGGCAACTGGATTACAACATGATTATGCACATTACGGGCGAATTTGCTGGTCGTTTTTTAGCGATCAGTTTGATTGCCACTCCCATAGCATTGATGTTTCCCAAAGGGCGAGTTGCTAAGTGGTTTGTCAGGAATCGTCGATTTTTTGGAGTCTCTGCATTTGCATACACCTTGATACATACCATTTTTTATGTGTTGGAATATCCATTTGGTCAGCTCCTTAATGAGTTTTCAGATATTGCTATTCTAACAGGGTGGATTGCTTTTTTCATATTCATTCCTTTGGCCATTACGAGTACAGATGCCGCCATAAAAAGAATGGGGCCGGCTTGGAAAAAATTACAACGATGGGTTTATTTAGCCGCAGTGATGGCATTTGCACATTGGGCATTGTTGGGTTTGCAAGGAGAGCATGCAAGTATGGGCGGCGCCTTATTTCATTTTGCACCAGTAATGTTGTTGCAGGTCTATCGAGTTTGGAAGCAACAAATGGCAAAAGCATGAAATTTATCTTTACTGGAAATAGTTCGAATCTCCATGGAAAAACCATAATGTAGTGTTCTCATTTTTACTTAGTCTTGCGAAAACATGAAGTAATCGGAGCTATTGGTGTAAGCGGAAGTTCTATAGAAAACGATCATGCAGTTGCTGAAGCTGGTGTAGCTGCTTACTAAAAATAAATTTGCTAATAAGCCAATAAATTAAAGGGTGGTTATCGATTGATAATTACCCTTTATATTTTTGATTAGAATTCGGAATGGCGTTGTTGCATAAAACTTTGCTTAGGAAGTAAGTGATTTATGAATATTTATAATTATTAATTATACGTTTTCGAGCGTTTTTTCTTCTAAAGACAAAATTTGGCAAATCCAACATTCACTTAGAGTCTTTAGCTTCTTTATGCAACAACGCCATTCTTTTTATATAAATAAGTGCTTGGACAAAATATACGTCCTAAAAACGCACTTCTTAAGCTATCTTAATTTTTATTTGCTATTTATACTGCAAATTTGTACCAATCAATCAATTTGCCCCTTACTCATGAGTATTAAATAAAATTATGAAATTTTGGTTTTTCTTTACTTTAGGTCTTTTTGCCATCTTGTTTTTTAAAGGATATATTTCAAGAGGCGTTTATCAAGCGACGGTTTCTAAAACCATTCAAATTTGTTATACCGTTTTTTCGATAGGGACTTTTATAATTGGAATCACTGCCTTGCTTCGTACGTTCCCCACTGGAATAATTGGCCTATCTACTACTACAAATTTCGTCATTGCTTTAATGCTTTCTGTTGTTATTTGCGAACTTATCTTAGGATTGTTTTTTATTGGCGATGACTTACTTTTGTTTTTCAATTGGATCAACGAGGAAAAAAATAGTCCTATTGATAATAGTGTTGACATCAAGAGTAGAAGACGTTTTTTTAAAACTGCAGGATTGTTTTTTACTAGCATACCCTTTACTTCCTTTCTTTATGGAATAACAAAAGGGAAATATGATTTTGAATTATTTGAGCAGACACTGACATTTTCAGATTTACCTGAAGCCTTTGATGGATTTAAAATAGTCCAGTTCTCTGATTTGCATTCAGGTGGTTTTGATTCTTACGAAGAGGTAAAGAGAGGTTTTGATTTGATACAAGAACAACAAGCTGACTTGATTCTTTTTACAGGAGATTTGGTCAATGACCTAGCAGAGGAAATAATTCCTTATAAGGATTTACTAAAAAATCTAACTGCTCCTTTTGGAAAATATTCAGTTTTAGGTAATCACGATTATTCCGAAGACGACGGACTTTTTCCAGATGAATTATCTAAGAAAAAGAATTTTTTAGCCATTCAACAACATCAAGAGGAGGCAGGTTTTCAACTACTCAACAATGCTAGTACAAAAATTGAAAAAGACAATGAATTCATTCGTTTGTTGGGTGTCGAAAACTGGGGCAACGGTTTTACCAAAGAAGGAGATTTAGATAAAGCTATAAAAGGTTGTGGTAAAAATGAGTTTTCCATATTGATGTCGCATGACCCTACACATTGGGAAAAAATCGTTTTAAAACATCCAAAGCATATTCACTTGACCTTAGCGGGGCATACCCATGGAGCGCAAATGGGAGTGGAAACTATGGGCATAAAGTGGAGCCCCGTTCAATACATCTATAAATATTGGGGAGGCTTGTATCAAGAGTTAAATCAGTATATTTATGTCAATAGAGGTTTTGGTTTTATGGGCTTTGCAGGACGAATCGGTATTCCTCCGGAGATAACAACTTTTACTTTAAGAAAAGGGTAATTAAACTATGGCAAATAAAAAAGAACATAAAAATCATTGTACAGAGGAAGGAGGCAGACTAATGCCTTTAGTCAATTTCAATAGTTGCGGAGCGAAGGAAGACTGCGTGGCGGTGTGTCCTTACGATGTTTTAGAAATGCGACCGATTAGCATTGAAGACAAAGCGAATTTGAACTTAAAAGGAAAAATCAAAACTTTCTTTTTTAAAAATAAAGCTTATTTGACTGACCCTTCTTTGTGTCATGCTTGTGGTTTATGTGTACAAGTTTGTCCTGAAAACGCAATCAAATTAACGAAAATGGTTTCTCAATAAGACAAGATCAATCTAAGAATATGAAACGTAAAAATTTTTTAAAAGCTCTCTTAGGAGCATCAACCTTAGTCACCATGGATGGATTTTCTCATTTAGTAAATGCGGTTACAAATAATGATTCTATTAATCACAATACAGATGAATTTGCCAGCTATGGAGCTGTCCATTTGAATATTACTGATTTAAATAAAACAAGACTTTTCTGGACTAAAATAGTAGGTATGAAAGAGAGGAAAGTCGCCCAAGGTACGGCAGAATTTGGAACAGAAAATATGACCTTAGTCGTCGTT
>JBGCDT010000276.1:0-13854 GCA_045105695.1 Saprospiraceae bacterium
GTTTCCAAACTAAAGTCCAAAGGCTGGACGGCTAGCATTTCTCTAGAAGAGGGAGTGAAAAAAGTGTATGAGGATGTGAAAACGGAAGAATGGGCGGTTGTTTAATGAAAATGAAAATGCAAATAAAAATTAAAATGAAAAATTGCGCTCAGTTCGCGCACTCAATACACGCTTGTCAGATGCTAAAGCATCTGTTACAGGTATTTTCCGGCCTCTGGCCGCAGCAAAACCTATCTGTACATTAGTATTCTAACAATAGTTTTACAAAAAGAAAAGAGCCTGGCGAATTAACTCACCAGGCTCTTTTTAATTAAAATGCAAATGAAAATTAAAATTAAAAAGGGCGCTCAGTTCGCGCACTCAATACACGCTTGTCAGATGCTAAAGCATCTGTTACAACTATCCACCGGCCTCTGGCCGAAATAAACAATTCCATATCATTCAATCCTCTTTTTTAATGAAAATTAAAATTAAAATGAAAAAGGGTGCTCAGTTCGCGCACTCCCCACCTCTGCGAGAAACCTGCTAAGCAAAGTACCAGTAAATCCCAATCACAATCGCACAAATCCCAGCACCCACAGGTACCAAAAATTTATAAGGCTGAATAGAAACTTCTTCTGTGTAAGGTAGAACGAAATCAGTTTCTCTAGGCTTTATTTTTCCAATCACCAACATGATAATTACATTCATTACGAAGAGGATTGCCATGACGTGAAGGAAATGTGGATAAGCCAATTTACCAATTTCCTCAAGTTGAGTCGCATCTGTAATTCCACTAGCTTCGGCTGCTGCAATTGCTTTGGCTGCCATACTTGGTTTTAGCATGAATTGAGATATCGAATATAAAATTACGCCAAGCAACATCGCCACTTTAGCAGCAATAGCAGGTACTCTTTTAGTCAAATATCCAACAACAATAATTGTCAAAATCGGAATACTATAACAACCATTCACCTCCTGTAAATAACCAAACAATCCATCTGGCGCATTCGCAATCATGGGCGCAATAAACATCGCTCCGATAGCTAAGACAATCCCAAACATTTTTCCATATTTCACAACAGTAGCATCATCCGCATCTGGGTTGATATGCGATTTGTAAATGTCTAATCCAAAAAGTGTTACGGAACTATTCAATGCCGAGTTGAAAGAACTTAGAATCGCACCGACTAAAACTGCGGCAAAGAAACCCAGTAATCCAACCGGTAAAACTTTGTTGACCAACATTGGATAAGCCTGATCTGGAACGTCTAGTTTTCCTTGGAATACATGGAAAGCAATTACCCCAGGAAGTACCACGATGAGTGGCCCAAGGATTTTAAAGAAGGCCGCTAATAGCAAACCTTTCTGCCCTTCTTCCAGGCTTTTTGCGCCAAGCGCTCTTTGAATAATGGCCTGATTGGTTCCCCAATAGAACAACTGCACCAACATCATCCCTGTAAAGATCGTACTGAAAGGAACAGAGGCAGCGTTCGATCCGATGGAGTTGAATTTTTCTGGAATACTAGCTGTCAGCGTACTCCAACCTTGTCCAACACTTCCGTCTCCTACGAACTTCAAACCGAAGTAAGGAACCAATAAACCTCCGATCATAAGACCAACGGCATTAACTGTATCCGAAACGGCTACCGCTTTCAAGCCTCCAAAAATCGCATAAATAGAACCTACGATTCCGATGCCCCAGACACAAATCCAAAGGGCTGTGGTCTCACTTACGCCAAACAGTTCGGGCAGCTCAAACATAGTTGAAATAGCCAATGCACCTGAGTATAAAACTATCGGTAACAATATAATTACGTAACCCGAAAGGAATAGGGCAGAGGTCAGTGTTTTAGTAAATTTGTCGTAACGCGTTTCCAAAAACTGAGGGACCGTAGAGATCCCACCTTTCAAATAGCGAGGCAATAAAAATACAGCCGTTACGACCATTGCCAATGCCGCTAAGGTCTCCCAGGCCATTACTAAAATTCCTTCAGAGTAGGCGGCTCCGTTGAGTCCGACAATCTGCTCGGTAGAAAGATTGGTTAATAATAAGGAACCTGCGATTACGCCTGCGGTCAGACTTCGGCCGCCTAAAAAATAGCCGTCGGAAGTCCCTTCATCTGTTCCTCTGGTCGACCAGTAAGCGATTCCCGCAACTAATAAAGTGAATCCTAAAAAACTGAGTATAGCCATGTTTGTTGATTTTAAGGGGAGGTTTTATAAATTGAGAAAAGCCTCCTTTTTTGTTTATGAGCAACAACGAAAAATTAACTTCAGAATCTACCTTGAAAAGTACTGACCGTAACGACCAGAGGAAGAGCAGATTAGGACTTTTCAAGGAGTGTAAAGATTCTGAAATTATTTTTTGTGTAATTCTAATGCTTAAAGATAGGGAAATGGCGCTGTTTTCAAAACACTGAGCAGACTATCTTAGTGTAAGATTTACATAATCGGGTTTTAGCTTTGAAAAAGTCTTTATATAATTGGCAATCGAATGCTTCTCAAAGCACGCCAGTATTCTCTATCTTGGGATTCTAAGTAACAACGAAAAAATAATTTCAGAACCTGTCTTGAAAAGATTCTGAAATTATTTTTTGTGCAATACTAAAAAACTAACAATGGACAATTTTTTAAAGCGATATAAAACGCGTTTGAAGCTTGCTGCAACTCAGCAGTTGGAAGAGACCATCAAGAAGGTTTTCAAAATGATCAAGGATGATTCCACGCATAAGAACACAGCCATCATCATTCAGGCTCGCTATCAAAATCTAGAGCAGGACAGTATGAGGGATATCATTGCGGAGCCAGACCGAGTGCTACGGACAAATCAGATTACGAATAATTTATTTGAGTTAATTGATAATTTGGAAGTTACTGATTTGCAGGAGTCTGATGATCTTTTGTTGAATGGGTATTTGAAGAGAGTGGGGGAGAATGTAGGTGAGGTTGATAGAGTGGATAGGGGGGAAGAGGGAGACAAGGGTAGACAGGTTGAAGGGGGGCTTTCCTTAGATCGCAGTGGCGCGGATGCTTCTTCTGGGAAAGAAATGGATTCTATCGAATCTAATGATGAGGAGGGAGTGATTGCAGAAGTTTCTCCTAAGTCTTCAAAAGATCTGGAGTACTTTTCTGAGTTGAATCGTAAAGACCTTAGTTTTTTTCCAGTGATTTACAGAGACATTCGTAGCCGGGTTTTCAAAGGCGAAAGTGCAAATCTGGAGCTGGGAGAAATAATTCATAAAGTAGAACAGCGACTACCGAGCTTTCAAAAATTCAGAAATATTATGGATCAATTAGAACCCATTCTGAAACGAATCAGAGTAGATCATGATAAGCGAGCGTTATGGATAAAGTTTCAAGATTTCAATAACAGACGAACTTCTTTGACTATGGAAAACATTTCTAATATTAAACAACTGAATGAAGAACTGAACGCCTTTGTTGTGATGCTGGAAGCTCATGGAATTATAAAAAAAGAAAAATAGTTTTGCTGTCCTTGCAGCGTTTTTATAGAGCTAACCAGTTCATAAAGTAACGAACAAATTAAAAGGCCTTGTTCATCATTTTTTAACTACTTAAAATTCTTTGGCAAAAGCCTCCTATACCGGATCACCGTCGAAGAGCTAACTAAAAAAACAACCTGTATTTATGAAAACGATTCAATACCTCCTTTTTGCAATGTTGTGCAGCATTAGTCTAAATGCGCAAAATGCCGCTCCCGATTTTACTTATGATGACATTAACGGTAATACACATTCTTTGTATGCCGATTATCTAGATCAGGGAATACCTGTAGTAATGATTATATCAGCTGCTTGGGGTCCTTGGGACTTTGTTTGGCATGAGTCAAACTATATGGAAGACTTTTATCAAGCCTATGGACCAGATGTACAAGTGCTTCATATGGAAGTTGATCCTTCTACCGGAATTGATGACTTGAATGGAACGACTGCTCAATCAGCAGGTGATTTTATTACTGGAACTGGTTATCCAATTATTGATGTACCTGATGATTGGTTTATGAATACTTTTCAAATCAGCTACTTTCCTTCTATGATGTTAGTTTGTCCTGGAGGAGAAGTTTACTCTGATTTCGAAAGTGATGTTACAACTTTAGATGGAGGCCTCTTTTACGGTGATTTATTAGATAATCCTTATGCACTTGAAGAACGTCTTGCAGCTGATTGTGGATTTGCGATCAATCGTAGTATTCTGAACGGATTTGTTTATGACGATGAAAATGACAACTGTGATGCAGATACCGACGAAGCTGGTTTCCCTGGATTCGCTGCTCATGTAACCGGTCCAAACTATGATGTTATTCGATACTCTAATTTTCAAGGAAACTTTTTCAATCTAATAGATTCAGGAACTTATACCATAAATGTAACGGGCCCTAATGGACTATGGAATGTTTGTAATACTCCTCAAACAATAGAAGCTTCTAACAGTATAGACACGTTTGATTTTGACTTTGGAGCGCAGGCTATTATCGATTGCCCTTATCCAGTTGTTGGCATCACTTCACCTGCTCTGATTCGTTGTTTTGATAGCTATATATATGCAGGTTATTGCAACTCTGGAACAACGACAGCAGAAGATGCCTCTCTTGAAATAACGCTTGATCCATTTTTGACTTTTGTAAATTCTACTCCAGCACCTACCAGTCAGAATGGAGACGTATTGACTTACGACTTAGGTGATGTAGGAGTTGGAGAATGTGGTGGAGTTCACATGACTGTAAATGTAAGCTGTGATGCGGATACTGCACAGGTTCATTGTTTCTCTGCGCAGTTCTATCCTGATACAACTTGTCTTCCTAGCATAGCTGGCGGATTAGCTTTTGCGGAAGAATGCCAAGCGAATGTTGGTTCTTGGGACCCTAACGATAAGCGTGGATTTCCAATGGGTGTAGGACCAACGAATGATATTCTACCAAACACACCATTGAAATACCAAATCCGTTTCCAGAACGAAGGAACCTACTATGCTAATAAAGTGGTCATAGAAGATGAACTTCCTGAAGAGCTGGATCTCAGCACTTTCCGAATTGGACAGTACAGTCATCCTTGTGTCGTAGAAATCGAAGGACGTGTTTTAAGAATCACTTATGAGGGCATTAATTTGCCTTGGTCTGATTTTGACGAACCTGCCTCTCACGGTTTCTTCAACTTCTACATCAACCAAAATGAAGACTTACTAAATGGTACTCAGATTTGGAATGATGCAGCGATCTACTTTGATTTCAATGAGGCAGTTATTACCAATAATCACTTGTATACGATCAACGATATGTTGACCAATAACAATACTATTACAACACTTGATTTTTCTGTTCAACCAAATCCAGCGAGAGACGTTCTGAATATTTTCAGAGGGACTGTAAATACGGAGGATGCTGTTCAGGTTCAGTTGCGTAGTATCAATGGTCAGGTGATCAAGGATGCCATGATGACTAGTACTCAATTAGCTCTATCACTTGACGGTATCAGCAATGGAATGTATTATGTAGAATTGACAAAGGCTGATGGCAGTAGGGGAGTACAGAAAGTTGTAGTGGCGAAATAAATCTTATTCGAAGAATACTCAATTAAAGTTTACACAAGAATTGGAAGGTCTTTGGCTAGAAATAGTCAAAGACCTTTTTTGTAATAGTATTGTTATGAAAAATGAATACTAGATTGTTGACGTGAGACTACTTCTATTTTATCCAGAACAATTGAATGTTAGCGACTGTTAGGCTTTTAAAGTTTGAATAAACTTTAACGAAGTTCAGACCGATTTTTAATTCATTTAGCTTAATTTTAGGCTAAGTATTTTTTAACTAAAACTCAATTTAAAACATCACCTATGAAAAGAATTTTTACCTTATTAAGCCTTATGGCTATTAGCTTATTTGCGGTCGCACAGGACTACATCGTACAAACCGTTGGCGCGACTGCCTTCGATCCTGCCACCTTGACCATCAATGTTGGAGAAACTGTTGAGTTTCAAAATACAGGCGGATTCCACAACATCAATGGTACCCAAAACACCTTCCCAAACAATCCTGAGTCTTTTGGAAATGATGTGGGTGCAGACTGGAATTACCAGTATACATTCAATACGCCTGGAGTTTATGACTACCACTGTGATCCACATCAGGGTGATATGATTGGACAAATTACGGTCATGGATGCGAGTGGAGGAGGAACGGGACTTATGATAGCAGGAGTAGCAGATCCGCAACCTAACAATGGATCCGGAAGTGCTGGTGCAGGTGCTAAAACAATTGAATTATATGCTATTGCTGACATTCCGGATTTGAGTATTTACGGACTGGGAGCTGCTAATAATGGAGGTGGAACAGACGGAGAGGAGTTTACTTTTCCTGCTGTGTCCTTGAACCAAGGAGATTGCATTTTATTGACAGACACCGCAAGCCTTGATAAGTTCCAAACCTTTTTTGGTACAGATCCAGATTTCTTAGTCCCAGAGTCAGGAGTTACAGCTATCAACGGCGACGATGCTATCGAGTTATTTAGAAACGGAGAAGTAGTTGATGTTTTCGGAAATATTGACGGAACAGAACCTTCTTGGAATTATCAGGATGGTTGGGCTTATCGAGTAAACGGAACCGGCCCTGATGGATCAACTTTTATAGAAAGCAACTGGACTTATAGTGGAACAGATGCGTTACAAAGCGATGAGTTTTCTTTAAACATAGAGTTTGCTAATCCATATCCAAACTGTACTTATTCCCCTGGCGGAACAGTTGATCTTACGGCAAATAATGATAATGTTTCCACAGAAGTAAATACACCAATTAACATTGATGTATTGGCAAACGATCAGACGCCCAATGGAGTAATGTCTCTCGAAGTTACCAGTATATCAATCAATGGAACCGCAGTCGCCAATGGCACAACGGACATTACCTACACGCCAGGTCCTGATTTTTGTGGAACGGATGAGTACACCTATGAAATCTGTGATGCTACCTCTTGCGATGAAGCGACAATTACAATTACTATAGATTGCCCGGTGATCTATCCAGCATACACCATTGGAATTGTAACTGCTGATGCAAACAACAACGGCGAGGCGGATTCAATAGATGTAAATTGTGCCTTGACAGGAGTCGTTTACGGGACAGACATCAGAGGAGGAAACGGACTAACCTTTACAATCATTGATTCAAATAACGATGGGATCAATGTCTTTAATTTTAGTGATGTAGGTACTTATGAACCGATGGAAGGAGAGGAGGTAACAATCAACGGCTCCATTACATCATTCAATGGTCTAGCGGAAATTATCCCAGAAGAAATAACAGTGAATTCTACAGGTAACACATTGGTTATTCCAACTGACGTAACTAGCCTAGGAGAAGATACAGAGTCTCAGCTCATTCGAATGACCAATATGTTTATTGTAGATACCGTCTCTAATTTTGGTGGTTATAACATTAGAATTACAAATGGTTCGGTAGATACTTTCATTATGCGAGTGGATGAGGATATTGACCTTTATACACTTCCTGCGCCGACAGGTGTATTCAACGTAACGGGTATCGGAGGACAGTTCGACAATAGTGGTGAACCTTTTGACAGCGGTTACCAAATCGGACCAAGATACGTTCAGGATATCGAAGAGGTCTCCAGCATAGAAACACCAGCCTTTGCAGCAAATATTAAAATTTATCCAAACCCTGTAAGCGCATTGTTACAAATAGAATCGGAAGTAGCATTGGATGAAATTCGAGTGACTAATGTTTTAGGACAATCGGTCGAATTGATAACCGAACAGAATAGTACTTTATCTATAGACGTAAGTCATTTACAATCTGGTTTGTACTTTTTGACTATGTTTAAGGATGGGGAATCCTGGACGCAGTCCTTTATTAAACGGAATTGATAGATTTTTTAATTATGGCTTTGCTACCTGGTCCAGGAGCTTTGTGAAGAGCGGCAGTTCGTAAAGCGGTTATTAGATTGTAAAAAAAATGTGAACAACTCGTAGTGTCCAAAGGGATGCTACGAGTTGTTTTTTGTGAAATAGTTTATTGAACACTCTCCATTTTTTCTTGCTTAATTCAATTGACGCATTACTTCTTAGTCTTCAAATTTATTCGCTTTATAGCCTTCATTTTCTCTTTTATAAATGGCCGTTGCATTTTTTGTTTGACCATTTTTATATGCTACTTTCAGGTGGAAGTCTAAGTACTCTTGAATACCATCAATACGTCTGGTTTGTTTGATCAACTCAATAGAAATGATGTCTTCTGAAACCATAAATTGTTCTCCCACATAATCGTCATGCCACAATCGCTTTTGCCCTTCGCCAATATCAAGTAAGTGAACCTGGCCATCATTCATGTAGCTGACAACGTCTCTTTTTGGATCGACATCAAAATATTTAAAAAGTCTGAACACCGTAAAAGCCCTCAGCTCTTTTGATTTTTTCATCCAGCGAGTATGATCTTTAAATTCTGTTCGTTCATCTATGGCTTTGAATGGAATCAATTTGGTTTCTCGCTTATTCCAAACATTGACTTTAATCCACTCTACAGAATTTCCTTTGAAAAGCGCAAAGAGAGATCTGTTTTCACCTTCGAAAGAAAAGAATTCAAAGCGATCGTATTTATGCAAAATGACTTGTTTTAATTTCTTTTTTGTGCCACTTAAAAATACAGCGCCCCATTTTCCTTTTTTGTCTTGAACTGGAATAATATTACCATCCACTGCACCATCATCAATATCTTGGTAGGTAGATTTGAACCAATTATATCCAAAGTCTTTGTCTTTTTGAAAGATGACATAGGCCCCATCTTTTTTAGCAGCAAATGCGCTAAGGCTATTTGAATAAACAAGCTTTAGTTCATCAAATACATAAGCTCCATTTTTATAACCATCGACAGCAAATTTATTTTTACCATTTACCTTTTTCACCTTGATGTCTTTTCGATAGGCTTCTTCAATCATACGGAATATTTCTTTCTCTTCATTCGGCAAGGGGATGTCTGTTGCATTGTTTTTGAGATTAGCGAATGCTTCTTGATCCATCAACTTTCCGTATACGTCAGCTAAAATGGTGTCCTTAGAATTGAACTTTACTACTTTCGCTACACCATCGTCATTATAGCAACTACAATATTGATAATAAGGGGGCAATCCCTGATCGGATGCTTTGGCCTTTAGCTCGTATACTTTTCGTTTTTGAAGTTCCCAGCGACTTGTTTCTTTATCTTTAACACTAACATTACGAATATACTCATAGATCTCATCTCCATTCTCACATGTTTTGAAAAGTTTGGGCTGAACTAATATTTCTTGTCCATCCACCTTAAAGTAATGATAGATCTTCGTCGTTTTGTCTAATAGTTGAAAAACCTGAGCAGCTGCATCAAAGGTCACATCTGCTATACTAAATAAAGGAGGGATAACATATTTCCCTGTTTCATTGATCAGCCCCAAAGCGTTATCACTTCTTACAAACAAAAGATTATGGTTTCGCCAAAGCTCATATTCTTTTAGTATTTCACTCATCTCTGAGGGAGATCTTAATTGAAAATCTCCATATAAGACATAAGATTTTTGTGGAAATTTCATCAAGCTCGCGCTTTCACCTTTTTTCACCCAAAATAAATCATCAAATCCTAAATAACTTGATAAGCCATCTGTCTGAAATTTAAAATTAAAATATTGATCGTAATAAAAACTTTCACTTTCACCAGAAAAACAATAATATTTGAAATCGCCATTGTTGTCATATTCTTTACGAGGGCGCTTAATATATTTCAAGAGAATCTCATAGCCTAATTCTGTTGAGTTCACTTTTGCAAAAACATTATAGCGAGGCTTATGCTTAAACTTTGCGAAATAGTAACCATTGCCCAAATGTTCTAATTGTTCATACCCTTGTTTGAATTTATCCAAAGACATCTGCATCATTTCACTTGAGGTAACATATCTGACCTTAGGCTCTTTTCGTTTTGGAGCAGCTTGACGATTTCGCATTGGCTGATTTCCTGAACCATTGCAACAAGGACATTTCTTTTGGACCGTTTTCCTAACATTCCGTTTACTCGTATAGGTGTAAACATCCTTAGCATTCCAACCAGATGTGGTTCCTATGCTAAGATTGTCATATTCCGTGACGTACTCTCGTTCGTAAACTACACCCAAACCATCACAGCAGGTACAAGTTTGTGAAAATCCTGTGAATGAGGTAAGTAATAAAATGGAAAATAAAAGCATTTTTTGGAGGGGCATATTAGTTGTTTTTAAAGCGTCAAAAGGCAAGCGATAAATGACTAGGTAGGATTTAGTATGTTGAGCTATACCCATTACGAAATGATTTGGGACTTCACCTACCGGAATTAATTAAGGCCAACAACTAAAATTAGTCGAATTCAATTTTAGCCATGAACTGGACACCACCAACACCACCAACGACACCATAAATTTTACCATAGCGCGTTACACAGCCTCCCAGCGTCGAACAGTCTGAATAATCGCTTACTATTTTTTGGTAACTATATTCCATACCATTCTTTTCCATTAGATAGAGGATATCGTCTGGGCATGACGTACTTTTTTGTTTACTAGCTAAGATTAATTTATCATCTTCCGTTTGAGCAAAGCTCCAATTACGATTAACATTGAAATCTGGATTATTGAATGTATAAATAGTTGGCTGGGACTCTCCAATTTCCCATTCCAATATTTTGCTACTCCCAGTTGCAGCGATAAGGGTACCATCTTTTAAATAAGTTTGTTTGCGTCTATAGCCTGTGCCTATATCCAAATCTCCAACAGCAAAACCGCTTAGTTGAGTAGTGCTTAAAACGACTTCTTTAGTCGTTTTATTTACCGTATAGTACTGGTCATCATATCGTATCATAAAATCTTTCCCTAAAACAAAGAAAGAATAATTATTAAAGAATTCTTGATCATAAATCCCTAACAAAGAACAGTCTATGCTTACAATAGTATTGTTACTGTTGTCGTATAAGGTAGCCACATAACCTTGAGAAAAGGTCCCTTGAGGGCCAAATGAAAGTACATCTCCATTTGTAGTTACCTGATAATCGTTAGTGCTTATTGTGATGCTTTCGTCAGCTAGTTTTATAGGCGAAGCTGTATTATCTAAATTCCAGATGGCTGTTCTCGAATCAGTAGATCCTAAAACATCACTGTTATTGAGACTGTATCGTTCCACGGCAATTAAACTACCACTAGGAGTATTCAGATAGTTGTAGGTTGAAACTCCTCCGCCATTGCTACTACGAGTATTATTAATCAAAAACCAACCATCCGTATCTTCGTCATAATAGTAATGCTTGATGTTAGAAGAGCCAGAGGGACGTGTTTCCGCTATAAGCTCCTTATTAATATTAGTTGACAGACTAAAAAAGTCGTATTGACCATTGATATTGGGTACGGGAGCTGCTCTTTCCCAATCTGATTGGGATAAGGAAGGGTCTTCAGTATCGTCTTTTTTGCAAGTAAAGAAACAACAAAGTATGCCAATAATAAAAGTGGTTTTGATAGCGGTCTTCATATGAATTATAGTAATTTAAGGATGTACTCTTGTCAATGTCTAAACTTTAGACTTTTTCTGAATCTTTTTTAAAAGATACTTCAATAAAGTATTTTTTTTCGTGATGAAAAAAAATCAGGATTTCTACCCTTTGTAATGTGCTCAGTTGCAGCAATATCTAGCTTGGAGTTGCGCTCGATTTTTTGTTGGAGATCCACAATGGTAGGATTTTGCCCAAAAACTGGTGATTGAGTTGCTATGAGAAGGAAAGTAATTACCAAAAAGCGGACTGGAAAATTCATAGGGGTAATTTGGTTTTATTGGTAGTTGAATTTTGGATAAGCCCAAGGTCTGTGCCAAAATTCAGTTATCAGCAGCTATACCCAGCGCGAGGTGGTGTGGGCGAATATATCGGAATTAATTTTTTCAAATCGAGCCTGTCCGGCTGCCAGACGGGGCAGAAAACGTAGGCGATGCCGTAGCATCGACGAGGCTGTCGGGAAGTCTTAGTACATCCTGGGCCTAACGAAAAGCTGGGGAAATTGAACCGGCAGATGAAGTCCCAAACTACTTCTCGATTTCTAATGAGCTGTATACGTTTGAAGTGTGATGTTGAGGGCCGTTATGATATGTCTTATAAATATAGTTATGTTAAGTAACTCTTAGTAAATTACTAATATTGCTATATTTTCGCATTTCCTCTGAAGTCTAGTTTCTTCCACTAGATCTTACCAATCAAATAAAAACCGTTACTTTTTTATGAAACTAGAGGTGACGAAATTACTCTACCCCGTAATTGGAGATAGTACTTATTTTGAGATTAAACCCAAAATTCCACGCCTGCATCATTACTACTTATTCACTTCCCTATAAGTTTAGCCTCTATTCTAATTATTTTGGAAAACAAGAAAGTAGATTTCAAAGGTAGAGATATTGAATTTAATACGACGTAAACTTACCATTAAATAAACCTCCATTTAATGTGATACTAATGTAATAGCTGCCAGGTATTACATTATTGAAAAATTCAACTCTGGTCTTTCCAGTTACAAATTCTTTAGATTTATTGAAAATTAATTGACCTATAGAGTTATATATTTTTACATCAGCGACTTCGGATATTTCAACAGACAGGTTAATTTGAAATGAGTTGACGACAGGATTTGGAGAAATAACTAAACCATTACTTTCTAATGATATGGTCGATTGTAATGATGAAACAATATCTTCTTCTGCTATTTCCACTATCATAAATCTGTGAACTCTGGTCAGAGGTAAATATTGGTCAGGCTCAATTATAAGAAAGTCCTGGGCAACAATGGGAATCAGATATTTACCTGGTGCTACAGGTTTATGCCACAATACATCACAAGCAAAAACATTAATATGAAAGCTATCTGAAGACATTGGAAATTCAAATTCAGGATACATCCCTGTAAATAAACTGCTTTTAAAACATAAAGTGGTATCTCCACTTGTAGAACTCGTTTCTATATGATGGTACCAAGCCCCGTTATCATCTAAAGATACATCTGTCTGGTCATTCATGAATAAAGGAGGAGAACCAGCTGATATAACTGTTGGTGGGATATACAGAGGTCCATAGAATCTAAAAATATCTCCCTCTTCGTAACTGTAATTTACTAATTCAGGCAGTGGAATACTGTCTAGAATACCTACTGTAAATTCTCCATCGACTGGAAAAGTGTGATCTACAGAATAGGATAATTTCCAAATATCATTAACGATCATTTGCTGTGTATGTAGCCAAGCAGTATCCTGAGTACTATCACCAAAGAATATTTCTACGAACGGTTTTTCAACTTCCTGATCTGATAAATAATACAAACTTACATTTATCGTGTAGGTATATACAGACAGGCGTTGAAAATCCATATCGGCACCTTTGATCTCTTGAGCAAAAAGACTTTGACAAAAACAAAGTAAAGTCAGGAGATATAATAAAATAACGGTTGGTCTTTTCAAACTACTAAATTTTAAGAAAATAAGCACGAGACACTTTAAAGGTTAGTTCATAATAATCTATATATTAAACATAATCAATTGGTATCTCGTACTTATGGTGAAAGCTATATTTTTATAATCTTTCTGGATATACTGACCCCGCTAGCGCGACTCTTGAAGAGTCGTGTCCCTCATCTCTGCTGCCTCCGGCAGTTACAAAGCCTTCAAAAATCAGCAGCAAAATACCCCTCCAACAACTCCACCTCAAAAATACCCTGTCCCAAAACTGATGAATTTGTGGCTTCTTATTTTTCTTCGCAAAGTATTTAATCAAATACAACAACCACTCTCTCCTACTATCGGCCGTAGGCCTAACGGATTAGA
>JBGCDT010000277.1:0-3826 GCA_045105695.1 Saprospiraceae bacterium
GGAGAAGGAGAGTGGGCTTGATAGGAAATTTAGTCGCGCTTTTTCGTATGTTAATTTTGCGTTGGTGAAAAGTAGCTAAAACCCCAGGCTAATAAAGGCTTTACACTCAGGTCATGATCCAGACCCAGATGACTGGCCATTTCCAACCCCTCACGTACGACTCATCGCTCAAGCGTATGTTAATGGCTTCATTAGGTTATTTAGATTAATAGGGTTGCTTACTTTTCCTAGTAGCGGTTTCCTTAAAATCGTGATTTATCATGCACCCATCCCTTCCAAAACTTCTACAAACTCCTCCAAATTCCATCCATCCTCCAACCGATACTCTCCAATACTATCCCTCCGCAAAGCCGTCAAGTAGCCGCCACTTCCCAGCGCTTTTCCAAAATCAAAAGCCAGTGAACGAATGTATGTCCCCTTAGAGCAAGCCACTTCAAAATCCACTTCAGGAACTTCTACCCGCGTCAAATCAAATTGCATGATATCTACCGGTCGAGGCTTTACTTCGACCATGATTCCTTTGCGGGCCTTTTTATACAAAGGCTGACCATCTACTTTGATGGCAGAATACATCGGCGGATATTGTTCTTGTGGACCCAGAAAGGTTTGGCGTTTTTCTTCGATTAAATCAGTGGTGATGTGATCGGTAGGATAGTGCTTATCAATAGGCGTTTCGGCATCATAAGATGGAGTCGTTGCGCCAAGCTGAATGGTACCAGAATAGGTTTTTGGAAGCCCTTGGAGTTCTGCGAGTCGTTTGGTGAATTTACCAGTGCAGATGATCAGCAAGCCAGTCGCCATAGGATCTAAAGTACCCGCATGACCGACTTTGATTTTTTTATTTCCAGTTATTCTTCGGAGTTGAAAACGGATTTTATTGACGACATCAAAAGACGTCCAGTCCTTCGGTTTGTCTACAAGAAGGGTAGCACCTGCCTGAAAATCGTAAGGAGGTGTAGAGGGTTGTAATATCATTGTTAGAAAACTTAATGCAGAAGCGAGTAGCCAATGGCCCCAGCTCCAATAAAGAAACAGTAAAGCGCAAAATAACGCAATTTGCTGTTCTTTACCAACTGTATCATCCAAGTACAGGCGACAAGCCCTGTGATGAAAGCGGCTATGAATCCAGCTGTCAAAGGAACGATGATTTCAGAAGTGAAAACCAGTTCGCCCATCAAGAGATCTTTAGCCATTTTTCCAATAATCAAAGGTAAAACCATTAGAAAAGAAAAGCGCGCTGCTCGCTCTCTGTCTATACCCAAAAGCACTGAGGTAGAGATGGTTGCGCCTGATCGGGAGATGCCTGGAAGTATAGCGATGGCTTGTGAAATGCCTATGAGAAAGGCATCTTTGGAAGAAACATCTTTAGTGGTATTTTTAGCTCTGTCTGCGAGGAAGAGTAATCCACCCGTTACAAATAACATTAATCCCACGAGCAACAATTGACTGTTGAATAATTGCTCAATTTGATGTTCAAACAGCAACCCAACAAAGACGGCGGGAAGTACAGATAACATGATTTTTACGGAGATAGGCATTTCCGAACTTTTGTTCCAATCGTAACTAGAGAAGTCGTTGGCCATCTCTGCGATGTCCTTTCGGAAAATAACAATAGTACTGAGTGCGGTTGCTCCATGTAGCATGACCGTCATGAGCATGCTTTGATCTGCTACGTTGGTATCTTCCATGAAGAATTTTGCTAGTTCGAGGTGCCCGCTACTGCTTACGGGGAGGAATTCTGTGAGACCTTGGATGATCCCCAGAACGATTGCTTTTATTGTTTCAGACATGTGTGTGTTTACGGATTTGGGTCTAAGTTGTTTGAGTGTTAACTTAGAAATGCAAAGTTGGTTCCAGTTGGGAGTGAATGATCGAATGATTGAATTTTAATAATTGAATAGGCGCTTAGTTCGTAAGCACACGAATCGATATTGTCGAAGGTTATTCAATCCTTCAGTCATTCAACATTCAATCATTAAAAAGCTACTTCTTCAAAAAGATCGCATAGATCTGCATGCCCAGTCCCGCTAGTATTACGATAGGAGCCAACAAGGTTCTACGAGTACTATAGATCACATCAGGATCCCAAGTGTTTGGGTCATCCATTCCGCCACCTGACATTAAGAGCATCCCCAAAAGGATCAACCCGAAGCCAATTGCCATGAACATGTAATTTTGCTTTCCGAAAAGCAATTCAGCTGGAGCTGCTACAGAGGCTCTGCCACGTGCAGAAGTAGGGGTAACTTTACCGGTGTTTTTCTTTTTTGTGGAAACTACTTTTTTCTTTGACATAGGTTTTTATTTAAGTCTTTAGTAATTGGTCTTTAGTCTTTGGTGCGCGCTTTCGCAAACCGAGTGGACCAAAGACCAACTCCTAAAGACCAAAGACTATAAAATCAATACAAATCATCCACCCTCATTTTCAAATATTTATTAACAACATATAAGGTACTCATAAAGGAAATAGTCATTCCCAATAATGTAATCCCTCCGAGGATAACGGACAATCCCAACATCATATTGGCGTCCTGTGCTCGTGGCATATCCAGATTAACTAAAAACATCACTGCCGCTAATCCTGCGATGGCTAAGAGTGCACTCCAAAACCCATTCTGAATACTCTTCCAAAGATAAGGACGACTGATGAATCTCCAGGAAGCTCCTACCAATTGCATGTTCTTTATCAGAAAACGATTGGCGTAAAGTGCGAGCCGAATGGTATTGTGAATCAAGGTGATGGCAACAAACAAAAAGAGCAATCCCAAAACCAACATGACCAACCCGGCTTTCTTTAGATTCCGCTCGATGGCAAAGATGGCAGCTTCTTGAAAGAATACGTTATAAACCGCATTATGTGACAGCAATCTGGTTTTGATTTTTTCGAGGGTTTCCGAATTCATGTAATCCGCAGTGACATTAAAATGTAGCACATCTCGAAAAGGGTTTTGAAAACCAAACTTCGTAAAGTCCCCCAGTTCCTCTTTCATTTCTTCAGCGGCTTCCTCCTTAGTAGTAAAAGTCAGCGAACCGTTTTTGGTAAAGGTCTGTTTTTCAATAAACTCTGTCAGCTCATTCACTTCTTTTTTCGCAGCCGCTTCCTTTATTTCTACCATGATGTTGATATTCTCTTTTGAATACTGAATCATCTGATTGGCATAAAAAGCCATTAAACCAAATAGGCCAAAAAGGAACAAGACCAAAGCAACACAGACAATGGCATAAAGGTAATTTGGTCTAGATTGTATCGAGGTAGCCAGCTTTAATTGGTTTGTTCCAGAAAAATGCGAAAGTACGGATAAATTTGATATCGAAGGTTCTGACCGCGTTCTTTATATAAGTTTTTGAACGGATGTATTTTAGGTGGAGATAAATTTCTATTTTCGCATCTGGAGAATGAAAACTAAAATGAAAAGCAAAATGAAAAAACCTTCGGTCGTCTGAGAAAAAGCTCGCCCCGCAACTTCAAAGTCGCAGTGCAATTTCCTTACAACCCAAAGTAAAAACAAAAAAAAGTCACAAACAAAAAAGCTACATCGTAGCGGCAATATCTATAGCTACGAAGTAGCGATAAAAAATATCATTATGCAAAAAATAACAGTAATAGGAGCAGGAACAATGGGCAACGGAATCGCCCACGTTTTTGCGATGAAAGGATTCGACGTCACCTTAGTAGACATCGCACAGGAAGCCCTCGACCGAGGAATGGCAACCATCGCCAAAAATCTGGATCGAATGGTCACTAAAGAAAAAATCACAGCAGAAGACAAAACCTCTACCCTGGATCGAATCACGACCATCACAGATTTAGCGGAAGCTGTGAAGCATG
>JBGCDT010000278.1:0-14523 GCA_045105695.1 Saprospiraceae bacterium
TAACTCTAGCTCTTTCTTCTCTACTCAGATCCCAGCTGGTGTTCACAGCATCAAGTGGACTGCTGAAGACGGATGTGGAAACATCACTGTATGTGAGTACTTATTCACTGTTGAAGATTGTGACGGACCAACTGTATACGCAGACGGAATCACAGTTGACTTAGGTCAGGCTGACCAAGCTGATGTTTGGGCTACTGATTTAGACTTAGGATCATTCGACAACTGTTCTGGAATCTGTGATTACAGAATTGGTGTACCATCAGGTGGACCAGGACAAACTGCTCCTCCAACTGCTGATAACTATGTATTTGACTGTGACGATTTAGATAACTTCGGTTCTGTAATCGCTGTTGACCTATGGGTTAAGGATTGTGCAGATAACTGGAACTATGCTACTGTAAACGTAACAGTTCAAGATAACGACGGAGTATGTACTACTGGTCCAAGTAGTGCTATCGCTGGTACTATCGGAACAGAAACTGGTGCAGGTGTAAACAATGTAACTGTTAACTTGTCAAGCAACGCACCTGGTGTGATGCCAACAATGACAACTAACGCTGCTGGTTCTTACGCTTTCAGTAGTCTTACAAATGGATTCAACTACGAAGTAACTCCTGACATGGATCTTGATCCATTAAACGGTGTATCTACTTATGACCTTGTTTTGATTAGCAAGCACATCTTACAGACTCAATTCCTTGATTCTCCATACAAGATGATCGCAGCTGACGTAAACATGAGTGGTGGAATTACTACTTTGGATATGGTTGAACTACGTAAGTTGATCCTTTTCATCGAAACTGAATTCCCTGTAGAATCTTCTACTTGGAGATTTGTTGAGTCTAGCTTTGTATTCCCTAACGCATCTAACCCATGGGCTTCTGTATTCCCTGAATCTGAAAGCTTCAATGGATTAACTGCTGATGAGATTGCTGATTTCGTAGCTGTTAAGAAAGGAGACGTTAACGGTTCTGCAGTGACATCTTTCACTGGAGACGACGTTGATGGCCGTACTTTCAATGGTGACTTAATCTTCAACATTGCAAATCGTGAATTAGTAGCTGGTAATACTTACACAGTAGACTTCGCTTCTAACGATTTCAATAACATCATGGGTTACCAGTTCTCTCTAGCATTTGATAACGATGCTGTAGAAATCGCTGACGTAAAAGCTGGTGAATTAACAGGAATGAACAGTGGTAACTTCGGTATGAGTAAGATCAACGAAGGAATCATTACTACTTCTTGGAATAACAACGTTGCTACTTCTTTAGAAGATAACAACGCTGTATTCTCTGTAACATTTACTGCTAAGCAGAACACTACATTGAGTGAAGTATTCAACATTAACTCTCGCCTAACTGCGGCTGAGGCTTACAATGCTGATCTTGATTTGATGGAAGTAGCTCTTGAGTACACTGATGAAAATAACGAAGCTGTTGCTGAGTTCAAGTTGTTGCAAAACACTCCGAACCCATTCAAAGGACAGACTGTTATCGGATTCACACTACCAACAGCAGCTGCTGCTACATTGAACGTGTATGACGTTTCTGGTAAAGTAATCAGATCTGTTGAATTAGAAGGTAACAAAGGATACAACGAAGTAACGTTGAACCGTAGCGACCTTTCTGCAACAGGTGTAATGTACTACCAGTTACAGACTGCTGACTTCTCTGCAACTAAGAAGATGATTATCATCGAGTAAGAATAATTGAATTGCAATGGTGGAAGGTTCTTCCTTCCCCATTGTCTTTCTAACTTTTTTACTAGTGAACATCTTTAAGATATTCATACCAGTAACCGGTTTAAGAATGCTTTAAAATCGGTTTTTGGGATGGCCTCTCTCCTAGAATTTTGGAGGGGGGCTTTTTTATGTCTATACCTGTAGAAACGCAAAGGAAGTGGTTGAAGTCAAGTTTATTTGACGGAAGAGATTTGCTGTAAATCGAAAATTACTTACCTTCGATTTCTATTTTTTAAGAAATATTTATTTAGATAATAAAGCATATGAAAAAAGTCATTTCAATAATCTTAACCTGTTGTGTTTTTCTGACAACTCTACAGGCGAATCAAATACGTGCTGGTGTTATTTCTTTGCGGCAAGTTTCTCCATTGACCGTAGAAGCGACTATAAAACTAGTGACACCTTCTCATGTTGATATCACTGACCTAGAATTTTGTTGGGGAGATGGAATCTGTGTAGACGCACTTCAGTTTAACGAGGAAATAAATATCATTCAAGGACTAAAATATTATACCTTCATAAATGCTCACACCTATCTTGAGCAAGGAGGATTTACGACTAGCATCAGCCACTGTTGTTATGACGCAGAAATAAATAATATAGAAACGGAACTTGATGCGGAATTCTACCTGGAAACTATGATTGTACTGGGAGCAGAATTAAATACAGGCCCTCACTACAATTCTGATTTTGCACTAGTAGATGCGGATACAGCCTATTCTGTTTTTTCTATTGTTGGTGCAGTAGATGATCCTGAGGGAGATACTTATTCCAATGAAATTTGTATGCCAGCCAATCTCCTCAATTTTACTTCTATGGAATGGGCGCCGCTAGTAGTGGCACCGAGTGGAGGAGGTGTACTTGTATGGAGCCAGCCTTGGATAGAAGGTACATACATCACGCAGATATGTACGGAGGAAAAACGTAATGGTACTGTTATCAGCAGAACGCAGAGAATAGTTTCCTTCATGATTGGGGCAGGATTTGCAACGGAGGTTTCCACAAAGGAAATTTCAAAATCAGATATAGATATATTCCCTAACCCTGTAAATGATATTTTACATATATCGGACCGAGGGGCTAATAATTCTCCTCTAAGCAGCATCTCTATTATTAATTTACAAGGTCAGGTTGCCTTAGTCGAGTATCAAAACATAAAGAATGAATCAAGACTTGATGTAAGTGCCTTAGCTCAAGGAATGTATTATGTAATTGTATTGTTAGAAAATGGAGAGAAATACTATAAACAAATTTACATCAACGGCACTTCTTCTAAATAATCTTTTCGTGATCAAATACTTAGACTTTTTCTAAAAGATCAATGAGCCGTAAAAAAAATGTAGCCAACCTTTATCCTCATGTACTTTGCAGAGTCGGTACACTACCTTATGATTTACTGAAAAGTATTCAATGGAGTGACCCTGAGCAATTGTTAGAGATGGTAAGGATATATTTAAAGCTACAGGCTCAAGCTACTTCCAGTGATCTGAGCGGCAGAGAAAAGTCAAATATCGGTAAGCAAATACGCAAGTTAGAATCAGACTTTGTACATCATTTTTCTAATGAGCAAAGTCTACATCGTACTGCATTTTTTGCATTGTCTGGAAACCCTATGTTGCAGAAAGGACTCTTACAGTCCAGTCCGTCTTTGTGGGAAGGTATTCAGCGATACCGCCAACAACCGGTTTCCGTTTATCGAAAAAAAGAAAGGCAGACAGAGCGATCCTTAGCTCAATATCTTGCTCGAATTTGCACAAAGACTTCTCCTTTTAGTACTTTCACTGGTCTATCGTTCACTAAAATTTCTGGTAAGAATTCGATCCTATCATCGGATTCAAACGATGGAAAAATTCGAGTCAATAATTATGTACTGGCGCAGTTGCAAGAACTACTTTCCGGCTATCCTGATTTCTATCAACATTTAGCGGTACAAATTAATCCAACATTGCGAAGCGTAGGGGAGGAGTATGTCTTTCTAATCAATAGCCGTAATGTAGAATCTATACAAAGGGTAGAGGTTAATGACGTGTTGGTATTATTGTTAGAATCAATACGTACAACTGCTTCAGGTCAAATGAAATTTGCTACTTTAAAGAATAAAATGGTACGTGAAATTGAGGCTCCAGCAGAACAACTAGACGCTTACCTCGCAGAGCTGATTCGCTACGGACTAATAAACTGGGTATGGCCTGTATCAAGCACTGATCCTAAATGGCTTGATCATTTGCTAGCGAGAATTAATCCTCTAGAAAGTTTTCAGGGACATCAGCTATTACTAGAGGCTCTTAATGATTTGCGGGAAACTGCTAAACTACTACCATCACTTACTGCTGAAAAACGATGGCCTCGAATCAATGGAAGTCTGAAGAAGCTGAGAGAGACCTTTGAAGCTATTGCAGCTAATAGTCCTTCTGAGAATAAAGAAATTACAAAACAAGCTTTTGTTGCTTTTCAAGGAAAAAACATCACTCTGAACGCACAGAACTTATTTTTTGAAGATCATCAGGTACATGGAGATTTTGATTGGTCAAAAAAAGATTTGAAAAAAGGTGTGGAGGAGCTAGCGAAATTAATTGACCTAGTATTGCCCTTGAGATTGTATCCAGAGATGGAAGTACCATTGCATTTTTTTAAAACTCATTATGCTAGGGGAGAGCGTGTTAGCTTACTGAAATTCTATGAAGATTTTTATCATGCTATTCGAAAAGAAGATGTATTCTCAGGAACTGCTGCTTTCTCAAAGGAGAGGGAGATTATAGCATTGCGAAAACAGGTCGTAAAAGAATTAAGAACACATATTGAAATAAATTATGATTTTAATGTACATTTGCCAGTACGGTTATTGAATACAGTATTCTCACAATTACCTATACAACAGAAAGCCGCCTCTGTACCAAGAACAGATTCATACGGGGCACTGCTTCAACTACAAAAGTCCGAAACCGGGCGCTATAAATCCTATATAGATGCTGTATTCACTGGTTATGGGAAGATGCTTGGTCGCTTTCTTCATCTTTTCCCTGACAAACATACTGAGGAGCTAAAAGGCTGGATCGAAGAGCTTCGAGGTAAGGACACATGGGCTGATCTATCTGATGCCTCTTTCCACAACGCTAATGCTCATCCGCTTTTCTTAAAAACTTTCATTTCTGCTTCGGGTACTCAACAAAGTAACCCTCAATCAACTACCCAACTTCCGCTTCTAGATTTATTTGTTTCTTATAATGAGTCCCTTGATAAGTTGAAGTTGTTCCATCAAGAGATTGAAATAACAACATTTAATTTTGGTCTTGAAGCATTACAAACTCGCTCTCCATTATACCGCCTGCTTTCTATTTTTTGTACCGAGCAACCTGATCTTGAGCCACTGAAAATTATTTTGCGACAAGCAAGTCGAAAAGAAAAAGACGGGTGGATTCTTTATCCCAGAATAGAAGTTGGTGATTACCTGATTTTGCAAAGACGAGCTTGGTACATCCCACTTACAGACATTCCACTCAGAGCAAATAAAGAAACAGAGGCGATGTATTTTTTGAGGGTAAATGCCTGGCGTCAAAAATGCGAACTTCCTCGCTCTGTATTTATCACAGTTCAACCAAATGAGTTAGAAGGACAAGAAGAAAATACGAACCTGTCTGCGGATAAAAGGCAGCCGGAGCGTAGGCTCACAGATGCTTACAAACCACAGTATATCAATTTCAATACACCAATGTTGGTCAGTCACTTCGGGAGAGAGCTACCAAAAGTAAAGCGCTATTTGAAAGTAGAAGAGTTTCTGCCTGGTGATGGCGAGATGGTTACTGTGGAGGGAAGAGAAAGAGCTGTGGAATTGGTTGTTCAGTTTTGAAGCAAGGTGATATGCTTTTGTAATTGTATTGTTATGAAAAAAAACTCTCCTCCGAAAAACAGAGAAGAGTTGAAAGATTATGGATATTTGGTGCGTCTGAAATCTCAGTCGCTCATTACTGAAAAACCAGAGCGCACCTGAAAAAATTATAAATATCTTTAGTTGATGGGGTTGATGAACAGAACTTACTCTAATTCAAAAGTAAATCTCACTTTATAAGTTGTTCCAGCTGTGTATGCTGTAGAATTCAATTCTTGCCCATCAATTTTGTCTTGGATAAACTGAATGAGGTACGGGCTATAGCTGTTAGATTTGAGCACATCTATCTTTCCGTTTTTATCTATGTTGAAATGGACATCCACAGACCCACCATCTGAATTATGCTTAGCTAATTGTGGGTTTTGAACCAGCGTACTTAACTCTGTTTTGAGAGATTTAGAGAGGGCCGTTACTGGAGTGCCTTCATCGCCATAAGCAATGTTGGATGCGAAAGAAGTTGAGGTTATCAGAAGACATAAGGTTAAAGCGGCGATTGCTGATTTGATGGTTGTCATGATAAATGGTTTTAGTGGTTTACAAAAGAAAGAGAAAATAAAATTGTTCAGCTTCTTATCATTTGTTTTCTTAATTGTGACTTGATTGAAAAGTGAGCGTCTTAATTATTGTTTGCTCGTTTGTTATAATGACGACAAGATGTGCGAATAGTTGCTCCTACGATAGTTTTCGTATACGAACATCGTGGAAATTTCTACTAATGGAAGTTTTTCAATAGTTCTATTATTTACTTCCTCTATTCCATTTCCTTTATCAGCTTAATGCAAACTTTTCAATTTCGATACAAAGAATTTTTCAATGAGTCTGTAGATAATTACACAGACTGGCATGAGCTAACAATTAATATGCCCCTTGAGAATCTTTAGCTCAATAGAATTGAACCGCTCGTCACTTTTTGATTTTTTATAAAAAATTAATGTCGGGTAAATAAAAACTTTACCTTATTTTAGGCTCTTGATGAAGGAGCTGGTAAAACAAACGCTTGCAAATTCAATCAATCAAACAATCATTTTATTAACTAAAAAATACTGTAGAAAATGGCTTTTTTAACTAAGCAAAAGAAAATCAACGCAATCATTCCTGATAACAGCGACTCTGGATTAGTAGATGCGATCCGTGTATTTCGCTCTGGAAACATTCAGGAGGTAGAAGTAAAGGTGAATATTGCTCACCCATATAATGGTGATCTGGAATTACATCTCACCAGTCCTTCTGGCAAAACCATTAAGCTACACAAGCGCACAGGTAAGAAAGAGAAAGACCTAAAGCAGGTTTTCAAAGGAGATGTAATGAAAGACTTCATAGGAGAAAAGGCTTCTGGCGATTGGAAGCTAACAGTGAAAGATTTTGCTCCACGTGATGAAGGAAAACTGAAAGATTGGTCCATCAAAATGGATTGTACCCGAACTGGGGACAGTGAAATCTTCATCCCAGACGGTGCAGATAAGCGATTAATTAGCAAGCAGATGTGCCTGGTAAATGGAACGGTTACGGATATTCAGGTAAAAGTAGATATCCAACACGGCTACATAGGTGATCTGAAAGTTATGTTGGTTTCTCCTTCTGGAAAAGAAGTGATTCTACATAACAGAGCGGGGCATAATAAAAACGATTTAATTGCAACCTACACTGCGGATCAATTACTAAAGCCAATGATTGGCGAAAAGTGTAAAGGGGTGTGGAAGCTGGTTTGTCAGGATTTGGCTCCTCGTGATGCTGGTCGTATCAGAAGCTGGCACTGTGATTTGAAAGTTTCTTAAATCTGTTTAAAGAGACTTTTTAAAACTGCTTTAAAAACAAAACAATACGAAAGGCACTGTCGAAAGGCAGTGTCTTTTTTGTTTTTATCAAACCTTTTAAATGTTGGCCTGTTGAAAGGTTATGAAAAATTATTTAATCATCGGAGCCTCCTCTGGTATTGGAAAACAGCTGGCAGAAACACTAGCTACTGCTGGTCATAAAGTATATGGTACTTTTCGTAATACTATTGTTAGCGAAAGTCATTCAAACGTAGATTACCATGAACTGGATGTAACACAAGCAGAATTGAATCTGGATTTTTTACCAGACGAATTGCATGGTATCGCTTATTGTCCAGGGAGCATTAATCTCAAACCTTTCAAAAGATTGAAACCAGCAGCTTTCGTTTCTGATTTTGAATTGCAAGTGGTCGGTGCTATAAAAATTATTCAACAGGTATTACCAAAGTTGAAAGCTGCTGGAAACGCAAGTATCGTTACGTTTTCTACTGTAGCTGTTCAAACCGGTTTTAATTTTCATACGCAAGTGGCTACTTCCAAAGGTGCCATCGAAGGACTCAGTCGTTCACTCGCTGCAGAACTTGCGCCTAGCATACGTGTCAATTGTATCGCTCCGTCGCTGACAGATACGCCACTGGCTTCAAAGCTACTGAGTACAGATGAAAAGCGAGAAGCTAATGCTCAACGCCACCCACTGAAAAAAGTAGGTACTCCTGCGGACATCGCTAACATGGCTGCCTTCTTAATGTCGGATCAATCCGCATGGATGACTGGGCAGGTGCTGGCTGTGGATGGAGGGATGTCTTCGGTTAGAGGGTAGGAGAGGGCGGAAGAGGGAGAGCGGTTGAAGAGGGCTTTCTCTGACGACGCAGCACAACGCAAGTTTTCAAAAATATTATTTGTATCAACAAAAAACACCAAGTATAAATACACGATAGAAGGAAACCTTTTTCCACTCTCTTCAAATCCCTTCTACCATTTTCAACTCTTAAATAAAAAACACATGTTCGGACTATTCAAAAAGAAATCAAAAAAAGAAAAGCTACAAGAAGAATATCAAAAGCTAATGAAGGAAGCATTCGACTTATCGAAACGAGACCGGATGGCCAGTGATCTGAAGTACGCAGAAGCGCAGAAGATTCAAGATGAGATAGAAACACTGGATTAATAAATAGCCATTAGGTTTTACTGATTTTTCCTCAAAGGGTTAATCTTCTTATATTGCAGTTTTCTAAGAAGATTAACCCTTATGCAATTCCCCGAATTACAAACCGACCGTATCTACCTCAGAGCAATCGCAGCTGAGGATCAAAGGAATGTCTTCAAAGGACTTTCCCACCCCGATGTCATAAAATACTATGGCGTCAGTTTCAAAACATTAGAAGAAACCAAAGAACAGATGGACTGGTTTGCTGACTTGGAAGCAAACGGAAAAGGTATTTGGTGGGCCATTTGTTCTAAGGCAGATGATTCCTTTCTAGGCGCTGGTGGTTTCAATGACTTAAGTAAAACCAACCGTAAAGCAGAGGTTGGTCTCTGGTTATTGCCCGAGCATTGGGGGAATGGCTACTTGCGAGATGTTATGCCTTTGATGACCAAATATGCTTTTGAAACTTTGAACCTTCATCGAATAGAAGGCTTCGTCGAAAGCAGTAATGAGAAGTGCAAAAGAGCGATGGCCAAGGTGAATTTTACCAATGAGGGAACCATGCGCGACTGTGAACTAAAGGATGGAAAGCTCATTAGCGTGGATATTTTTGCACAATTATCGACGGATTAGTATTCTAGAATAATGATCTCTCAGGAAATTCGTTATTTTCGTAATCGATTTAAGGAAACTTTCTAACAAAAATTACAATCATGAAATCAATCCAATACCTTTTTGTGCTCCTCTGTTGTCTGTTGACGACAAACGCAATTGCTCAGGAGTCTCGTAGCGAAAGAGCGACTTACACGAATGCAGAACAAATGCCGGAGTTCCCTGGCTGTGAATTAATCACTGATGCAACAGCTCGAAAAAGCTGTGCCTACAAGGCTATGATAAAACACGTAGGAGATCACTTAAACTATCCTGCGGATGCAAAATCCAAAAAATTGGAAGGTACTGTTGTTGTTCAATTCGTTGTCGACAAAGAGGGGAAGGTAACGAAATCACTAGTTACTAAAGGCTTCGATAAAGCTTGCGAAGCAGAAGCACTGCGAGTGGTGAATGAAATGCCGGTTTGGAAACCTGGGGTGGAGAATGGAGAGCGGGTGGCAGTTCAGATGACGTTGCCGATTCGGTTTAGTTTGTAAAAATCAGCTAAGATTTAGTAATGAAAAACGCCAGTGGGGGATTTGCTCTGCTGGCGTTTTTTTTGGTGTTGATCGATTGGATACCATAGCGAAGAACATCATTCCAACTTCCCCTATGATCTATATATAGTTCTCAATTTCAGTAGTTTTCATTTACTTATTCGCCTTAGGTACCGCCTTTTTATTTTCTTGTATTTCCTAGGCCTTTTTATATGTTTAATGAATTCATCAACATAGCTGTTGCCAAATTCGTATTGTTCTTTTATGGTTGAATTGAATCCCCAATTTGTACAACCATGACAAATATTGATTATAGTTTCATCTAAAGAAATTTGATCGATTAATTCTTTTTCTATTTTGGATAATTCAACTTTTATTTTTTGCAATGTCCTTAGGCCAATAGCACCATAACATCTTAATTCTGGAGAGCTAGATTGACACCATTCAATTATGGTCTTCTTATCTCTTTTCAGCATTAAGCTGAATAATTCATCAAATTTGTAATTTGAAGTTCCTCCATCTCCACATAAAAAGCCTACTCTGTACAATGTATCTGATTCAAAAATAGAGAAGTTATTTACTTTGCAATATGATTTTTCAAAGTCATTTTTGTATTTTTCATAAAGCTTGTCATTAACGAATTCATACTCCTTTGATCTTTTTCTGTCTGTGATATGCATTCGAATTAAATCGTTATTAACAGATAAAATTCTTAGTATTTTTTCACCTCTATTACTTGCTTTAATTTCATAATACTCTTCTTTGTATGATGTATTTTTAATAGCACTTCTAGTACACCTGTTGATGAATAAAATCTGGTCATCAATGCTATGTTCTAAAGCTGTATTCTTTTTAATAATCTCTAAAACCGTTTTATAATCCAGCTCATCAGATTCTAATGTTTGCATTAAATCTGAAGTAGTCATCTGGCCATATAATTTGACAAGGCTTAGACTAATCATCACTAATAACAAAGACATTGATTTCATGTTTTCCTTGTTTTATTTATGGCTACTAAAATGGTTATGTCTTTGTATTTGGTTACTGGTAACACCTCCACACCCACGAATCGCAAACACTTCCAAAATACCAAAAAAAACACCCCCTACCAAGTAACCTCGGTAGAAGGTGCTAAAGAATAAATCTTTAATTCAGCCAGTATAACCAGCCGTAATACAATGTTCTATTACTGGAACAACAATACTTCATCAATGACGTGAACCACACCATTCGATCCTTGTACATCTGCTAATTCAACAGGTATAGACTGCCCAGCTCCAGTAGTGATGTTCACACCGTCGCTTAGATCAATTGTAATGTCACTTCCTTGGAAAGTAGGAATAACCTGTGCATCAGAAAGATTTCCAGACTGTGCGTTTGTACCGTTAATCACGTGGTACTTCAATACTGCATCTAAAGTCTCTACTGGAATATCATCCAATGTACCCCAATCAGGGTTAGTTGCTAATAAAGCAGCGAATGCAGTATTCGTTGGTGCAAAAACAGTGAATGGTCCGTCTCCTGAAAGGATGTCTACAAAATCAGTCATATGATCTGATCTAGTTAGTGCATCAACCAAGATAGAGAACTGAGGGCTGTTCAACGCGTGGTTTACCACTGTTGGTGGAGTCATTACGTTGTTGATGATGTGTACCGTTCCGTTGGTTGTTTCGATATCTGTTGTAAGTGGGTTTGCAATGCCGTTGAAGGTTACTACAGTTCCGTCAACATCGATTTGTAAACTGATCTGCTCATCGTTTGGACCTGTAGCAGCAGTTGTTACATAAGAGTTTGACAAGTCTGCAGCCTTTACGTCTGCTCCGAGTACGTGGTACAACAATACTGTTTCTAAAGTAGCTACTGGAATGTCCTCAATGCTTGACCAAGCTGTATTACCATCAAGCAATGTTTGGAAGGCAGCATTATTAGGAGCCAATACTGTGAATGGTCCATCACCTTGTAGAGTAGAGACCAAGTTTGCTCTTTCTAGAGCTGCAACTAATGAACTGAGGTCGTCCGTTGCTTGGGCAGTTGCAACGATGTCTAAGGCATCATCCATATCATCTTCGTCGTCGCTACCACAAGAAGTCATCAGAAATAAGTTCATGCAAAGCAATCCGAGAAAAAAGAATTTTAAATTTTTCATGTTTAATACGTTGTGTTTGAGAAGTTAAAGAAATTGTGTTTATTTGAATCGACATAGTAACAGAGGTGAAATCATTTTGTTTAATTAATCTGTATATAAATTAAACAAAATGAAAGCCCTTTGTCAGAAGTAGTATTGCTGAAAAAAGGTAGGCAGCGGATGTTCTGGATGAGACGTTGAGTCGAATCGATTTCGTAACTTGTTGCCACAAATGATAATCAACTAATATGAAACGGCTTAAGAAATTTTTTAACAAGTTTAACTTTGAAGATTTTCTACCACAGCTTTTCAGCATGCTTCAAGTGGTGATCGAAACGCCTAATTTTGCGAAAGAAAATAAGCTGTGGAATGGCTTCTTTGAGCATCGCTGGCTTGGACTGATGATGCTCAGCATATCCGTATTATTCTCCTGGTACTTTATTGACGACCTTTGGAAACACCTCATAGCGTTTGATCTGCGAGGTACTTTCACTAATACGTTTTCTACGGAAATGGGGCTGGTTTCTGATATGATTGATGATGAGGGAAAACATACGATGTTGTCTGGTGGTACGAAATACCTGTTGTTGATTTTATTGGAAGTAATCATTTTCCATTTTTGTATAAAAACACTTTCTATTCTAACGAAGAAGTCAGATGAGGTCAGTTTCAAGAAGTTTTACAAAGCGGAGATTAGAATGATAAAAATTATGGGCTGGAACTTTGGTAAGGGAATCGCCGCTCAGGTCGTCATCAGTATTCTATTGGGCTTCTTAGATCTTGATTTCTTAGAACCTTTACTAATGTTTTTGGTATACACCTACTTTATCGGCTATGCCTTTTTAGATAATTATAATGAGCAGTTTGAGTTTAAGATTTCTAAAAGCCAACAAATTATTCGACGACACCTTGGGGCTGCATTTGCTTTAGGACTAGTTGTAACACTATTGTTATACATACCTTTGGTAGGGCCATTGTTGGCTCCGATTTTTGGAGGAGTGGCAGCTACAATCTACGGGGTTCGTTATAGCATGGAGGATACAGAACTGGATTTAGCGGTAGCTTGAGAAGAGGGTGGGTGAGATGGATGAGGAGATGAGGTGGATCGGGCAGATGAGGTCGCTCATTCGCGCTCTGGTTACATAAGAAGAAAACCCTATCCA
The DNA here is from genome assembly GCA_045105695.1 of Saprospiraceae bacterium. GTDB lineage: Bacteria > Bacteroidota > Bacteroidia > Chitinophagales > Saprospiraceae > CALGLS01. The sequence goes on from JBGCDT010000278.1 coordinate 12,989, forward strand.
CCCCAAATAACAAGAATATGCAAATAAAAAAACTAGCCGCCATGGGCGACAGCCTCACAGAGGGCTATGACATTAACCAATCAAAACGCTGGACTAATCTGCTTCGTAAAAAACACAACTTAGAGATTCTTAACTTCGGTATTTCTGGCGATACTACCGCTGGAATGATCGGTCGTTTCCCCAGTGAGGTTCTTGCATCGAAACCCAGTCATGTCTTCATCATGGGGGGAACGAATGACCTCTGGTTGCATCTTTCCATTTCTCAGATCATAGCCAATATCCATGCTATGGTTCGGCAAGCCAAGTTTCATAATATCATTTCCATCATCGGGATTCCCCCTCCGGTTTTTCAAACTGATGCTTTTACAACGGACACTTACTTTGTAGATGAACTTAGCTTAGGCGAAAAAATGAAGGACTTCCAACAGGCATTGAAACGTTACGCTACAGAAGATGAGCGTGCCTTCGTCGACTTTTCTCCAATGGATGTAAGACTAATGTTAGCAGATGGCGTACATCCCAATGAAGAGGGCCAAATTTGGATGGCCAATCAATGGAATCTGTAAACCATTCTAGCTACTATTCGTTGTTATCAGTACCAATAAAAATCGTTCAACCTTCGTTTTTTGCTTGGGCTTCAACTTACGGGTTGCGGTTCAAGTTAACCCAGGTCACAAATAAATAACAATGAAACTGAAATTTTTAATACTACTGCTTACCGTTTTCGGCCATAGTTTATTTGCTCAGGAATCTTCTGAACTGACCATCACCGTAGAGGGCTTAGAATCTCGCAAAGGTAGTCTTCGCATAGGACTTTATAATAAATCAGAAGGGTTTACTAAACCAGGTTTTGCCATAGACGGAGCTGTAGTTGAGGTAACGGAGGACGTTGCAGAATATACTTTCAGAGTCGCTGCTGCGGATTATGCCGTTGCGATCTACCACGATGCAAATAACGATGATAAGCTCAACACAAACATGGTCGGCTATCCAAAAGAGAACTATGGTTTTTCCAACAATGCTTTTGGGAACTTCGGCGGAGTCCCCAAATTTGAGGCAGCGAAGGTGAGGGTTGCGGAAAACGAAACGAAGGAAATTGTGGTGACGTTGCGGTGAATTTTGGAGAGGGGAGAACGGGAAGCCGGTGACAGATAGAAGAGGGCTTGCCCAGATGGCGCGGTGTAACGTAGCCCTTTTGGGTAAGTTGAGACGTAACATTTTGTTAGTAACCATCCAAAAAAATAAGCCATCGCATAAGAACGTACACGTATTGTATTCACGATAGAAGGCTGCGTCCTAAGTGGCGGGAGGCCGATCTATAGTGTTTGAGTGAAGCGAGTTTATAGATCTTGGGCTTTTTGTTACTTTTTTTGCCAAGAAAAAAAGTAAGGCAAAAGAAAACAATCTAACAAGAAAAACTCACTTACGTGCACATATTGCTTATGCGATGACTTATCATATTTTTAGCAATTCCACTTTTCAAAAATAATTCTAAAAAGCGTCGCCAACGTATATTCAAAAACTACTGATTACCA
>JBGCDT010000279.1:0-14756 GCA_045105695.1 Saprospiraceae bacterium
ACCACTGGTATGCGAGCCGTGGCTTCACAACCATCTGGTGTTACAACTTCCACCTCATACAAAGTAGTGGATTCCGGAAAGGCTATCGGATTGTAAATGTCAGCATTAGTTAATGTGGAGACGGGAGACCATTCGTAAGTATAACCGATGCTATCTGTAACGATTAGCTGCGTGCTGTCACCAGCGAATATGGTATCAGGATTTGCCTCAGCAATAATATTCGGAACATAGTTGTAAACAGTGACCAAACTTTCAATGGTATCCTTACAGCCGTTTTGATTAGTAGCGATGGCTGTGAATGTACTGGCTCCTACCGCAAGGACAGTAGCATTGCCATTTGGAGCAACTTGTATAATATCCGCTGCTGGAAACCACTCAAAAGTCAACAGATCTTCATTGTCTAAATTCACTGGGACTATTTCCAGAGTATCTGTAAAGCAAATCGAATAATTAGGGACTGTCACCTCTACCCCATTCCCAAAAACAGTAATCGTATCTTCTGCAAAACATCCATTGGCATCAAAGGCGCGAACATAATAAATAGAGGGCTCCGCAGGGACCGTCGTAATAGTGTCGTTCGTACTTAGCAGACTACTGAAGGTTGGTACATTAGACCAGGCATAGGAAATGGCTTGAGCGCTGTTCGCAAAAAGATCTATACTGCCCGAGCAAACCGTCGTATCAGGACTGACTGCTAGATCTATTATTGGAGGAACGACTATCGTTATCTCTCTGACCAATTCACAATTCGCTTCTACCGTAGGTGCTGTGATCGTAACGGAATAAGTAGTCGTCATTTCAGGACTAGCTATTGGATTGGGAACTAATGGATCATTCAAATCTGTACTTGGAGACCAACTATATTCGTAATCCAAATTAGGTTCAGGATTCAGCGGAGTACTTTCTCCAGGACAGGTTAAAATGGAGTCTACAAGATTATGATCTACTAAAGTGATGGGTAGAAAAGTAGCAAAAGAATCATCACAGCCATCTGATGAAAAGACCGTTAGTTCAAATTCTAACAAGGTGCTTCCGACAACCGTCACTGCGGCATCTTGGGTCAGAATGGTATCGCCTGTAGAGAAGATCCATTGCCATCCGATGATTGTACTTTGCGTATTGGTTGATTCATCTGTAAAGAAAACCGTAGTCGTATCTGTACATTTTTCATAGTCGAAATTGAAGCTGACATTGATCTCAGGTTCTTCTACAATGATGTCTTGAAAAACAGTATCTGGACAATTTACGGATTCATTGATTGCCAAAACTACAGTATAAGTTCCTGGGCCTGGATAGGTATACTCTGGATTGACTAGCGTGGAGGTATCTGTCGTACTCAGGTTGTCCCCAAAATTCCAAATCATAAATGGAGCATTTACACTTTGATTGGTAAACTGCATGGTGTAGCCACTGCACTGCTGACTCGCTACAAAAGCGGCTTGAGAAACGGTATCTAAAACATTGACTACCACAGAGTCTAACCATTCACAACCAAACTGATTGGTCGCTAAAATATTAATGGCAGTAGCTCCTCCACTTGGGACTGCTACTGTCGCAGAATCCGTATCTGCACCATCCGTTATTAAGGACAAGGGAGTCCATTCATAAGTCAGGATGTCCGTTGAATCCAAATTTGCGACACTAACAATCGTAGATTCTCCCAGACAAATCAGTGGAGAAGATTGTGGTGAAATGTTTACTCCGTTTCCATCTATGGTAACACTATCAATGATTCGACAACGGAATTGATCAACGACTTCTAAATAATAAGTAACCTCTCCAAACGGAGTAACAGTCGTTTCAGGGAGTGTATCAATGATGACGTCAAAATCAGCATCTGTAGACCAGGTGAAACCTGTGCCTATTTCGCTTTGCGCAAAAAGAGAAACTGTTGGTTCGCAAGTAGTCGTATCATTTGTCAGATCAAGATCTATAGGAGGCGGTAGAACGACGGTCACATCTCGGAAGGTTTCACAATCACTTATCGAATCTCTTATGATCAAAGAATAGGTTGTCGTCTCTATGGGTTTTGCCCAAGGGCTTGCGACATTCACATCGCTCAAATAATCGGGGGGTGTCCATAGATAAATGTATTCACTCAGTGAACTTTGATTCAATCGCACAGAGTCGAACTCGCATCGCAAAATTGAATCTGCCATCATCGGCTCATCAATGACATTCACCTCAAAAGTTTCTGATAAAGAATCAACACAACCGTTTTCGGAAGTAACTATCAGCTCCATTGTTACAGGGCCACTCGTCCCTACTTCCATCGTTGGATTTTGCTCTGTTGAAAAATCAATTAGGTTTCCAAACTCATCCGTAATGTTCCAATACCAATCATTAATCACAGAGATAGAATCCGTACTAAAGTCAGTTCCAATAATCGGCAAAGTGTCAGAACATTCTCCAAACTCAAACTCAAATTCCAGCCCCAACGAGTAATAATTTAATTGAACATCCAACATCGAAGTATCTACACACTCATCTCCTGGCTGCGCAATGAGCATGATACTGTATGCTCCGGTATCGCTATAAATAAAACTGGGTTCACTTCCAACGACTACAGAATCTGGATGTGCTGGATCATTGAAGTACCACTCAAAATTCGTAGCATTATCACTATTGTTTTCCGTAAGAACTTCCAGAGCATTATTGCAAATTACTTCAGGTGTAAAAAAGGAAGAGATCGCTTGACCACAAACACCTACGTTGAATTGAAAATCTCTACGAGTGGTGGAAATCAATTCTCCATCTCGATATTCTTCTACACAAATTCCGACAACGAATTGTCCAATCACATCAGGTACACCCGTCAAAAAACCAGTCACTGGATCAATGGCCAATACATCAGGATCAGATGGGTCACTGTTCAGCATATTATTAACGCCATAAGGAGGTGATTCCCAATTGACAGGTGCAGGAACTGTTTGTGCCCAAGCACCTGGCTCGGGCGATCCCGGAGTTGCCCCTAACAAAGGAGTACACAAACTATAAACAATAGAATCGCCATCAGGATCAAAAGCAGATTGATCAAAATCAATGGGTTCGCCAGCGCAGATGTAAATGGGCGGCCAGGCATTGAAGACCGCAGAGTTATTACACTCATTGAGGGCACGTTCGGAAATACTCGTACCATATGTAGCTCCTGTATCGAGAGGATCTATAATGTTGTTAATCGTTTGGTTTCTGCAACAGCGTTGATAAATCAATTCATATCCACCTGGAATGACGGGCAGATTGATCGTGTCTACATAGGTGGTTGTATGTACGCAAACATCTGGAGGAACAACTAAACAAGGGTTTGCCAAAACAGGATTTAATGTATCATCAAGCATTAAATCTAATGGAATAAGCAAACTATCAAGCAATACTCCAGCGCTATTATAAATTCCAATATCTGCGGGATTATCGAATGGGGGCTCTCCATTATAGCAATCTCTAAAAACGACTAATGTTATTTCGTACTGGTCATCTCCCAAACATTTATAAAACATTTCTCCACCTACAATATGCGTCGCATTTGCAGTTCTACAAAAAGCCAATAGAAAAAGAAGGACGAAATACTTAGGGAGTTGTTTTATCATGGTGTATGTGTCGGACGCGTTGTTTTCGTAATGATTATTGTGTTTTGCTTTGAGCGGAATCTGCAATTTCAAAAGCCACTGTTTTGACTCTCTTCCCTTCCTTCCCATCTGGTAGTTTTCCATTCAGCACCATTCTATTGGTAGTCTCTATATCAAAGACTTCTTTCATGTCTTTTATGCTGCCTACCGGTACCCGCTGAGTATGTAGCAATTCAAGTAATTCATCTCTTTGATAACCTCCAATTGATACGGATAAAATGTCCTTAAGTTCTGAACGATGCTTCACTCTGGAAGCGTTTTTTGCAAAGCGATCATCTTCAACTAGTTCTTCCAGGCCAAGGGTCATACAAAGCTTTTGAAAATGATTCTCTGTACCAATCGCCAATACGATTGCCTTACCATCTGCGCAGGTAAACATCTCGCCATAAGGAGCTATGTTCGGGTGTAAAGTTCCCATGCGCTGCGGGGTGTGGTTGGCCATCAGCCAGTTGTTAGCTTGGTTGGCGAGTGAAGCAATGGCGGAGTCAATCAAGGATACAGTCAGTCGGGTACCCTGCCCCGTTTTCATTAGTTGAATCATCGCAATGAGAATCGCTTCTTTCAATTGATGGCCCGCTAGAATATCAATTAGAGCAACAGGCATTTTTACGGGAGGTCGATCTGGTTCTCCATTCATAAATAAAAAGCCAGCCTCTGCTTGAAGTACGACATCGAATGCAGGTCGGTTGGATTGACTTTCGCCAAAAGCAGTTAGCTCTGCAAAAATGATTTTAGGATTTAATGCAGATAGAAAACCATAGTCCATTTTCATCTTCTGAGCGGAGGTTGTCTTGAAGTTTGTCAGTACAACATCGGCTTGTTTTATCAGTTCGTGAACCTGTTGCTGGTCTTCTGCTTGCATTAAATCTAACAGTAATACCTCTTTACCTAGATTTACGGAAGCCCAATAGGCGGAAAAGTCTTGGTCAGAATTTTCAGAAGGGCCTTTCCAGTTTCTGGTGACGTCGCCTCCAGTTTTTTTATTTTCGATTTTTATGACTCGTGCTCCTAGCTCTGAAAAGAATGCGCCGACGGAAGGGCCGGCGAGGACGGAGGCTAGTTCTATTACTAGAAGATCTTTGAAAGGGTTGGAAGTCATATAATATTATCGTTGTTTTTGCTTTCTATCCGTGCATTACTTTCAACATAAGTTATTTCTATAAAATATATAATTGTACTTATCTTTTAGTAGTTTCTGTTTATTCTATTTGTTCTATTTGTTCTAGTTCTCCCATATCATATTTTTCGGTACTAATTAATTCACCTTTTTCATTCCATCTTTTTAGCAATCCGTCAAAAGAATCCTTTTTACCATTTTTTCCAATTACAATTTTGTATTCCGCACTTTTAATTCCATTAGGGTAGTACTGCATTACAAAATGTGTGTCTCTAATAAATTTGGTCTTTGTTGTCAGGACATTATCCTTGTCATATTCGAAACGCAAAATGCTTTTATCAATTAATACTGAATCAATCTTCCTTTTTCCATCACTATAATGATAATAAGTTATCTTTCTATCTCCATTATGCAATTTTTGATTTTCAGCATAATGAGTTTCTATAACTACTGAGCCAGAATGATATTCGCTTTTTATTAGGTTACCATTATTATACGAATCAATTGTAGATAATCCTATTACCCAACCACAAGGAAATCCGCTTATTTGTTTTTCGCGATAAATCCATTGTCCGTCTCTTCTACCATTCCTTACTGTACCAACTAATAGCGTATCCTTTTTTTTACACTCATCCTTTTCTATTATGTAATACTTACCATCTGGAATATTGTTTTTCAAATCAACTGTTCCATAACCTTCATTTATAACAAACTTATGATTTGATGAGAGCTCAATTCCTTTGTTTGAACAGGAATACGCAAAAATAATTAAAGTGAGGCTCATCCATATCTGCCTAATATATAAAAATGTTTTTCCCTCCATCTTATGAAGCTATTAATTTTAATCTATCGATAATTTCTGCAAGTTCAATGTAATACTTTGTTTAAGGACTAAGAAATTTTAAAGGAGGAAAGCTACATTACGTCAAATGTACTGTTAATCTAAAAACTTAGCTTAAAACCATCTAGGAGATAAACAAGCAGCTTTTTTTGTTTTTCACCAGAGTTCTATTACCTTGATTTTTGAATTATTTCATTCTACGAAACAAAGCAAAAACGCATGAGAAACGAATTCATCGTCTTCACCTTTCTATCTTTAATTGTTGTCGGATTAGTCAGTCATTTTCTTTGGCCCAACTTCATTTGGAGTCTATTGATACTTGGGCCGATATTAATCCTTGGCTGGTATGACATGCTTCAGTCTAAACATGCCATCATGCGAAATTATCCGATCTTCGGTAGAGGCCGTTATGTGATGGAAGACTTACGTCCTAAAATTCAGCAGTACTTCGTAGAGTCGAATACAGATGGTCGCCCCTTCAGTAGGATCAATAGAAACATCGTTTACGCTAGAGCTAAAAAAGAATTAGATACCACTCCTTTCGGAACTCAACTGGATGTCTACGACGAAGGGTACGAATGGATGAATCATTCTATCGGAAGTATTGATCCATCAACTATAGAACAACATCCACGCGTAAAAATCGGAGGACCAGATTGTAAACAACCTTACATGGCCAGCCTCTTCAATGTCTCTGCAATGAGTTTTGGATCGCTAAGTTCTGCCGCTATTGAAGCACTCAACGGTGGAGCAAAAATCGGAGGCTTCGCACACAACACCGGCGAAGGTGGTATCAGTCCTTATCATAAAATACCAGGAGGTGATTTGATCTACCAAATTGGAACAGGCTACTTTGGTTGTCGATCAAACGAAGGAGGTTTCAACCCAGAGGAGTTCAAAAAGCGAGCGGCCGAACCAACGGTCAAAATGATTGAACTCAAATTATCCCAAGGAGCAAAACCAGGTCACGGAGGTATTCTACCCGCAAAGAAAAACACGGAAGAGATTGCCGCCATCAGAGGCATAGAGCCAGGGCAAGACGTCCTCTCCCCTCCTTACCACAAGGAGTTCAATACGCCACTTGGCTTGTTAGAACTGATTAAAAAGATGCGTGACTTGTCCGATGGCAAACCGATAGGATTCAAACTTTGTGTCGGAAGTCGCTCTGAGTTTTTTGCGATTTGCAAAGCGATGATTCAAACGGGCATCAAACCAGATTTCATTTCTGTGGATGGTGGCGAGGGAGGAACCGGAGCTGCTCCGCTTGAATTTAGTAACAATGTAGGAATGCCTTTCAAAGAAGGACTGGCTTTCATTTATGATGCGCTGACTGGTTTCGATTTGAAAAAAGACATCGCTATTATTGCCGCTGGAAAGGTTGTCAGTGGTTTTGATTTATTCAAAGCATTTGCCTTGGGCGCTGATGCTTGTTATTCTGCAAGAGCGATGATGATGGCTGTTGGTTGTATTCAAGCATTGGAGTGCAATACCAATAAATGTCCAACAGGTGTTGCGACTCAGGACCCTGAATTAATGCGCGGATTAGTACCTGAAGATAAGGCGGTTCGGGTGGCCAACTACCACAAGGAGACCATTCATTCTTTTGTAGAATTATTGGCTGCTGCTGGTTTGAAAGATCATAAGCGTGTTAATCGATCATTGATTTATCGACGGACGACGGTTACACAGAGTGAGCGGTATGATCAGGTTTTTCCTTATGTGGAAAAGGGGAGTTTGTTGAGTATGGAAAGTTGTCCGGAGGTGTATAAGGTTTATCTGGCGGCGGCGCAGGCGGATAGTTTTGATGCGATCTTGGAGAATGTTTGATCTTACCGCAATGGCGCAACGGTTTTTTTAAACCACAAAGGACACGAAGTTTAAGAGGATGAAAACCTCCCGTTTGAAGATCATCACTTTACGAACTGTTGCTTAACGCCTTCCATGCTGCCCCAGGTCTTTAAAGCAGCGCAAAGTTAGGGGGATCATTACTCCTTCTCCTCCTTCCTCGCCATGATACTCTTAGGCTTAATCGCCTCATCCACTTTCTGCAAAGCAATCACTTCAATTTCGTTTTTGATGCGAATTGAAAACTGGTAAGTTCCAACTTCTGCATCATGCAAATCTATAGACAAAGCATTCTGACCTTCTACAACTTCCATGACTCCAGATAACAGTTTTTCGCCCATGCGTGTTTGCAGGCGATATTCCATCGGAGCTGTAACAGTAGATTCTAGAGACATATTGAAGTATTTATCCGTAACTCCACTTTCGATGGATTTGATCTCAAAAACGATGTCTTCTCCTTTTCTATTGATTAGAACGGTGTTGGTGAATTCTACTTCTCCTTCCATATTCACTTCTGCCAATCTGTAGAAAACACGAAGTCCCATATTTCCAATGTCCGTGAAGCTGTATTGGTTTTTCTCTGTGGTGGTACCATTGCCTTCTACTCTAGCGGCTTCCTCGAAGTTGATGCCGTTAAGTGATCTTTCGATTAAGAAAAAAGCAGTTCCGGTTTCAGTTAAGGTACTCCAGGTAAGTAGGTTGTCTTTTTCTTTTTGAGTGGCTTCTAGCTGTTTCAGATAGGTACACTCTGCATTTGCATTGAGGAAAAATAGCGTTAGGAAAGAAAAAGTCAGGAGTCCTTTGGCAAATTGCTGGAAGGGATTTTTCATTTGTAGTGAGATTGATTTTAAACGATACGTTCATCTTTAAAAACCATCTTACGTGTCTTCAGCTGATGTGGTTACGAATACAGGGGATAAAATGACAACGGTTTATCTGTGTTTCAGATCCTTTGTCATTTTATAGTGTTTGATTTCTACTTCTGTAAACGGACGACCTACTTTTTTGTATCCTAATTTTTCATAAAATGGAACTGCTACATATCTAGCATGTAATACCATTTTTTTAAAACCGTTAGCAACTGCAAAATCTTCACTAGCAGCAACCAGCAGTTTTCCAATGCCTTTTTTCTGACAAGAAGGATCTACGGCTACTTGCCTCATTTTCAATGACTTTTCATCTACTTCTAAAAGTACGAGACAACCTAGTAGCAGAGCATGATTGGAATAACAGACGAGATGATATTGATTGTACTCTTTTTCTAAATCTTCTACATAGAAAACCAATCCGAGTGGGTCACGCAAGACCTGGGTACGTAGTTGAATGGTATCATCGTAGGCTGGTGTACCGAATTCAATGAGTTGCGTGTACATGTTGTTAGAATTTTTAATTAGAACTTAATGTGGGAACACACTATCTACCATCATCATCGAATCGAGGAAGTTTCGTTGGTCGATTCCCAAGTCCTCGTCAATGCTATTGAAATAGCCCACCATGTTTTCTGTAGCCATGTTACCCGTCAAATCATCTTTGGCCATTGGACAACCGCCATAGCCTTTGATTGCTCCATCGAAGCGACGACAACCTGCTTTATATGCCGAAGCTACTTTTTCTTTCCAGTTGTGAGGTTGTGTATGAAGATGTGCTCCGAAAGTAATATTTGAATAATTTGGAATCAGATGACTAAATAAATAATTAATACTCTCTGGATTAGAGACCCCAATAGTATCAGAAAGTGATATTATTGTTATTCCCATATCATCAAGGCGACTGACCCACTTTTTTACGATCTCCGCATTCCACTCATCGCCATATGGATTTCCAAAACCCATGGAAAGGTAGAGCACCATTTCCTTATTGTTCTTCAGACAAATGTCTTGAATAAAAGCTACTCTCTCTAAAGATTCTTCAATGGTCGCATTGGTATTTCTTAGTTGGAAGGTTTCAGAAATGGAAAAAGGATAACCCAGATATTTTATCTCAGGATGCTTCGCAGCATCAGTCGCTCCACGATTATTGGCAACGATAGCCAGTAGCTCAGAAGAACTCGAATCTAGGTCCAGCCCCGCCAGAACTTCTGCAGTATCCTTCATCTGAGGGATCGCCTTGGGAGAAACAAAAGAGCCAAAATCAATAGTAGAAAACCCAACCTTGAGTAGTTGGTTGATATAGGCAATTTTCTTTTCGGTAGGAATAAACTCGTGGATACCCTGCATGGCATCCCGTGGACATTCGATAAGTTGAATCATGGACTTTGGGTCTGGTTACTTTAGGCGCACAAAGATAGCTATTCTTAGATTTTGATATTCTTAATTACTGTTTCTTTTTTGTAAAGTTCTGATGCAGATGGAAAAACACCTCGGTTCCTTGCTTTTTGATGACTCTTTGCAAGTTGCCTCAGATGAGATCATGGTCTTTATTCTCATTTTCACTAAATTCACCATAAATTATTATTAATGAGATATCCGAACACTCCAAACCAATACTATTTCCTCATTTTTCTTTTCTGTCTTTTCAGTCAAGTATCTACTGCACAGACAGATAGTTTACAAATTGAGTTGTCTCAACTGGATTGGAATGATCTGAAGGCAAAGATTGATTTGGCAGTTGATGATAAGGTCATCTCAGGAAGTCGTTCGGAAAGATCCATTGAGGATTTACCATTCACAATTTATGTCATCACAGGTGAAGAAATCAGAAGGAACGGATATTTCACATTAACTGATGTGCTAAAAAGATTACCTGGTATTCGTGTTTCTCAACCTGGATCTGCCCAACTTGGAGAGACCTTTCTGATGCGTGGGCTTCAAGGAAATTCCTATGCAAAAATTTTGATTAATGACATTCCGCTTCGTCCGTTCGTTGCGAATGGAATGCCTATCGGCGCTCAGCTACCCATAAGGAATGCAGAAAGAATAGAAGTGATCTATGGTCCAGCTGCAACCTTATATGGAGCAGATGCCTCCGCTGGAGTCATCAATATTATTATGAAGAAAACTGATCGACCCTTGTATATGCAAGCTGCTCTGGGATTTGGATCAGATGGCACAGAAAACCTGGATGTCATGTTCAATGGCAAAATTGGAAAGGGCAAAAGAATTCTAAAGTTTTCTGTTTTTGGTAATTATACTTACTTCAACGATCGTCAGGTAAAGTATTACAAAAACACTTTGTACAATCCAGACAATTATGTAAGTATTCTTGAGTTAGAAGATTTAGATCAAACGGTGAGCCCTAACTACAAAAGCGATGGAGATTATGCCGCTTTAGATCAACTTCCTCATTTGAGTCGCGCCTTAGGAGTTGATTTGTATTATAAGCGACTCCACTTTTATACCCATAGATATTATCGAAAAGATCACAGCTCCATTGGTTTGAGTCCTTTGGCTGTTTCTTATGCAAATCCTCAGAATTTTTTTGGAGAATCAATAGTAGCAACTGGATTAAGTTATAATTTGAATAAAAGTCGATTTCGCTTTAAAGCAAGTATAAGTGGCCTAAATTACAAAACAGATCCTTCCTCTTCATTTACCTACGTATTACCTACTATAGGAATTTTACAGTATCAACTCGCTCTAGACAATGCCTATGATCAGAATGAACTGGATTCATTGATTAACGTCGTCAATGATTTTCTCCTTTCAGATTCGAGATACAGCAGTGCGGAATCTTTTGAAGGAAACCTAGAATTACTCTTTGGTTATAAATTTAGAAAGTTTTTCGAATTAGCTTGGGGCGTCAATACCCAAGGCGGAGTAGGAAACCCTATTCGTTATTTTTTGAAAGAGGCACAACGCTCTAGCTTAGAGAATCTTGAACTTGAATCTTTGTACACTGTAAGAAATAATCAGTATGCAGATTTTAGTGGATTTGTGGAAACGTATTTTAATTCAAAGAAATGGAATGCTATCATTGGTGCTCAACTATTCATAAGGCAAAACGATTTTGATGCAGTTGAAAAACCCTTAGTCAATCCAAGACTAGCAATTCAATATCAGGTCACTAAAGCTCATCGGATCCGTTTTTCAGCAAGTAGCGCATTTAGATATCCATCTCCTTTTTATGCAGCCACATCTTATGATATTGATTTGACCCAACTTTTGGACATAACGACTGGTGCACAATTGGAACCTGAGCGAACGATTAGTATAGATTTAGGGACTCGTTGGGTTCCTAGTAAGCAGTTAAATCTAGATGCTTCTTTTTACTATACTCAAACCAGTAATTTCATCCGCTATTCAGTTGACCAAGAAGAACAAAACTTTCCAGATGTTATTAAAGTGAGGCTGGGTTATGCAAACGACAATTCCGCAAGAGCTACTATTTATGGAATCCAATCCAGTTTAAAAATAAAGGATTTAATTCCTGCAATAAAGTTAAATACTACGTTCAATTTCAACTATGCCATTGGTAGAGAGCAAACCAATAGTATCGGTTTTTTCGATACAGAATCGGAAGAGTTGAACTTAAATGGTTTACGCTCTTTACCCAAGATAATTACTCAATTAGATATTAGTCTAAAACCCACTGATAAGATCACTTTACTTTTTGAAAATACATACCTTTCCGAAAGTCTGACTCAAAATTTCTTTGCTTTTCAAGGAGATGGAACTTTAGATGGGTTTGACCAAATAAACCCAGGATATTATACCTTGGATGCTCTTATCAGTTATGACCTAAATAAGAACATTGCCTGCTTTGTCAAAGTACTGAATGTATTTAACACAAGGTATGCTGGTATAGATGCAACTGATGATATTGATGCTTTGTTATTTAACCCACAATCCTTAAGATTCGCTAGGGTCGGACTAACTTATAGACTTGACTAACAATATGTACACGAAATATTTCTTTCTTTTGTTTTTTTGTTTTTCTCTGTCGCTTAGCGCTCAGAAGAGAGATATTAAGGTCTTGTTAGAAAGTGCGGTTTCTACTGAAAATAAGTCTACAGGAGAGGTTTTGGTCAGCTGGCTTCGCGTTTACGATTATGCTCAAAAAATAGATTCTACTTATTTAACACAGGCTTGTGTTGCTATTGGTAATTTATACAGTTCTGAACAATTATTTCAAGAGGCACTCCCCTATTATTTGGAAGCATCAAGCTATGCAAGTAATATAAATTCATCAGCTGTTGATCATACTAAGCTCTGTCAACAATTAGGGATTGCTTACGCCGAAACAGGAAATCCCGATAGTACCTTGCATTTTTATAACAAGATACTTACATCAGAGCATTGCCAAGGAAATGACATCAAGAAAATAAATACATTACAACAGATGGTTAACGTTTTTTCGAATATCGGGAACTATAAAAAAACGTTAGAATTAAATCTTGAAATCAATGATCTAATTATAAAACAAGAAAACAACAAGGATGCACTACTGCGTAATTTCAATAACTTAGGTTACAATTACAATCAGCTAGAAGATTACGAAAATGCAATTCATTATTTTGAAAAAGCATTAGAATTAATAGCTAGTGGTGATGAAGCAAAAATTGTTTTGCAAACGAATATTGCCATCGCTTATGCCAATCTTAAAAATTACAAAAAGAGTATTCGTTTTCTAAAAAGAGCAAGAAGAATTCAAGGCCTAATAGATGCTGAGCGTACTGGTCAGATTGATCACTTGATGGCTTCTATTTATCTAAAGCAAGGCGACTTCACCAATGCGCTTATCTATTCTAAAAAATCTGAATCAGGTGCAAAAAACAAGAAGAATGATCTTTTACTAACCGATATTTATTATACCTCCGCGCGAATTCATTCAGAGGTTTTTGAGTATGATGAAGCGCTGAATTATTATCAGGAACATCTAAACTTGAGAGATTCCTTTGCCCTCTTGGATAGGTTGAAAAAACAGGAAATCTTGCAGCAACAGATTGAGTTGGAACGATTGGAAAAACAATTAAAAATATTTAGAATCAATGAAGAAGTTCAGGACTTAACCATTAGTCAATTAAATACAGAAAAAGAAAATCAAAGGTTAGCTCTTAGTGCGCAAAAAGCACAACTTGAAAGTACCGAGACAGCTAGGGAGTTATTGGAAAAAGAAAACAACCTAAAAGCTAGTCAACTAAAAACAAAGGAGTTAGAGTCAGAACAGACCAGGCAGGCACTTGAGTTAGCTGGACAAAGACTTATAGCAGCTCAAAAGGAAAAAGAGGTTTCTAGTCTTGAAAAAGAAAAGGAACTCCAGCGTTTGGAATTGGTAAGCAGTGAAGCCAAATTAGAAAATGAACTTCGCGCAAAAGAATTGTTAGAAAGAGATAAAGAAATACTGGAAAGAAACAAAGCTTTCTCCGATTTGGCGCTCAGCCAGCAAAAACAAAGGACACAATTTCTTTTTGGATTAGGAGCTTTGATGACTTTGTTGATGATTCTTGCAGGCCTTGCCTGGATCAATTCCAGAAGATTAAATACCCAGCTTAATAAAAAGAATAAAGACATCGAACAACAGAAGGAAGAAATCACTTTAGCAAGGAATAAATCGGATCAGTTGCTATTAAATATTTTACCTGAAGAAACGGCTAATGAGCTAAAAGAAAAAGGTTTTGCTACGCCGAAAAGTTACTCAGAAGCAACGGTGATGTTTACTGACTTTACTAATTTTACGACCATAGCAGCACAGATGTCCCCGGAGGAATTAATTAAAGAATTGAATATTTGTTTTCAAGCTTTTGATAAGATACTGGAAGAGCATGGTTTGGAAAAAATCAAAACGATTGGAGATGCTTACATGTGTGTAGCTGGAGTACCTAAGCCCGATAAAAATCACAGTGTCAGAGCTATTCAAGCAGGGAAAGAAATAGTTGCTTTCATGCAAAAAAGAATTCGACAAAAAGAATCTGCAGGTATTCCTTATTGGGATATGCGAATGGGGATGCACAGTGGGTCTGTCGTAGCAGGAGTGGTTGGTAAAAAGAAATTCGCTTATGATGTCTGGGGAGATACCGTAAATACTGCTAGCCGTATGGAGTCAAATGGAGAACCAGGAAAGATCAATATTTCCGGGTCTACTTACGAACTGGTGAAAAACCACTACAATTGTATTTCCAGGGGAAAAATTGAAGCAAAGAATATTGGGGAGATTGAGATGTTTTTTGTGGAGTGATTAAACCCGTCCCCTCCCCTCAAAATCACTTCTCGTCAAAACAATAATTATTAATCCACTAACCATCATAGCAAGGCGAAACACTAGACCTACACCACGCCCAAACCCATCTATCCAAGTCAGAAAAGCAAGTTGAACATTTACCAAACTAAGCACCAACGCCAGCATTCCTGAGAGCAAAAGCGCAAAGCCTATCAAAGAAGTAATTCCTCTA
>JBGCDT010000280.1:0-10246 GCA_045105695.1 Saprospiraceae bacterium
AACGGCAACGTCATCATAACTTTGAGCAACGGAAAAAAGAGAATGGAAAAGAATAGAAAAAAATAAAATAGATTTTTTCATGTGGGCGGTTTTTTCATTTTGGTAATAACTAAATTACGACGAATGAAAAACAATATTGCCGCTAGAACAAATTTTAGCTTTTCTTATACATCCGAGCATAATGCTTAAATGCAGAACGATCCAAGCCATCCTTCAGTAAAGCTACCGCCTTTTCCACATCAACGACCCGACAACTAATTTCTACCTTAGTCTCCTCTGACTCGCGACCTTCGCAATGTCCCAACCCAGTCCATCCCAAAGCATGGTCAACCAGTTCCTCCAATCGTTTCCAACGATCTTCCTCTAGTTGATTTTCCTTTACATCTAATTGATATTCAACAACTAAAGTGTCTTGTGCTTCCAAAGGAATTTCGTCATAGTCTTCCTTAACCAGCCGCTCAATCTCTTGATCTATCACTTTTCGATAATCTGCTTTCACCTCTTTATCCTTACCACGATCTCCGACGATTCCTTTATGAATCATACCTTTTCCTTTGGCCGTTTCCCAAGTTTCCCAATAGTGCAACTCGCCTTCTATTTCTTTGTATAGTTTTAACATGTAGTAAATTTTGGGCGCAAGGTAATGATAATTGGCCGTATAGATATAGTTGATACTCTGTAGCTGGGATCGGTGGAAAAAATCTAATTTGTGACGCGTTCGAATCTACGGCTATTCCCCCCAATAACGACTAATAACTTCCATTGCCGGTTTCCCTTGCGGTGTAAAATCCGTATTCCCTTTTTTCAAGTCCTTATATATCCATTGCCAAAGAAAGCTACCCGCTATGTAAGACTCTTGTTGGAAAGTTCGAAAATAACCTTCATAAAGATTCACCTGGGCTTGGTCGTTTTGCACTGCGTTTTCATGATCATGTGTCCATGGTTCGAGACCAGCGTAGGATACATTTCGATAACCAACTTCTGTAATGAGAACTTTGCGTTGGTATTTTTCACTGATACTTTTTAGATCTAGGGAAATGGGTTTCCAGTTTTCTAACAATTCTTTTACAGAAGGCGTTTTTGATAAACTGATTGGAAAGTAAGCATCCACCCCGATGTAATCGAGCTGTGGCCAAAAACTAACTTGCTGGTATTCGTCCCAGTTCGCTGAATAGGTAATTGGCCCGTTATAGATTTCTCGGACTTTCAGAATAAGCTGTCGCCAAAATTGAGGCCGTTGTTTTGCACTCTCCTTCAACTCTGTTCCGATACTAAATAAATCCACAGAGAGAGAATCTGCAATTCTAGCCCAGTTCAAAATATATGTTTCATAACAATGCTCCCACGTTTTCCAATCTGCACCATTCGCGGCATAAAAATCACCCCGCCAAGTAGCGCCCATCGTTTTATCTTTTTCAGAAAACACCTTCTCTTTTTCTCCGAAGGAAAACCAATCGAGCATACTACTTTTGACCACTACGGGGAGTGGATCGCTGATTTCCATATGTGGTTTCAGCATAACTTTCAGACCAATGGACTTTGCGATGGCCATTCCTTCTGTTACGCCAGCTACTGATTTTCCTAAGTGATTTATTTTTTCTTCAGAGCGGAAGGTCAGTGTTTCTCTTTCGAGTAATACTTCTGGAACGAAAGCAATCCAATCTACATGACATTGCTTTACAGAAGCGACCATTTCTGTTGTAAGTTGTTCGCGTACAGGTGGGTAGAAGCTAATGCCTTTTATTTTTTGATTATTGATTTGGCCGATGGAGAAGAGCGGTAAGAGAAGTAGAGTTAATATTTTCAGAGAAGAAGTCATGTGATTATTTTAATTTTTCAACTACTAACTTTGCGACCTGGTGCAGATACAGAAGCGGGATGGCAACAGTTCGTAAAGTGGTTATCTTGAGGCTCCATCTAAAAAGAATTCTCACCGCGACTTTTGGAAGTCGCAGCGCGAACTTTTTAGAAAAACTTTGTGGCCTTTGTTGTTAAAAAAATCTACGCTTTACGAACTGTCACTGACCCGCTATCCACTCTCACCAGGTCGCAAAGCTGGCAGGCAACTAGTCGTCGTAAAGTGGTCGTTTCGTCGCTCCATCTAAAAAGAACTCATCAGACAAATCGGAAGCTGTCAGATCAGCTTTTCCTCCACGACCGAAGGCATTTTTAATTTTCATTTAAATTTTCATTTTCATTAACTAAAAGTACTGCCCCAGTCCAATCACCCAACCTCTCGACCGCTGATGAAAAACATCCACTCCATAATCAATCCTCAAAACAGCACTGTACACTTTCTGATAAATTATTCGAACTCCTCCTCCTAGATAATGTCGCAACAATTCAGGATCGACTAGGTCTTCTAAATTACCACCAGGGTTTCGCCAAGCGCCCAAATCGGAGAAAGCAACGACCTGTCCTGCCCAGTGTTTATTACCGGTAGTAAAAACAGTTTGCCGATATTCCAGATTGTAAACAGCTTGAGCTGTTCCTCTGTCGATTCGATTTCCGGAACCTCTTAAATTCACATGACTATCCACTACGAAAGGTGCAAAGGGAGAGTCATTATTGGTTGCTATTGCAAAATGTAAGCGCATGGCTAAGTTCCCCCAATTTCCAAATTTGTAATATCGACGCCCTTGAAGTTGCAAGGAATTAAACCAATCGCCATAGACCGTATTGTATACATTTTGAAAAAGCAATTGCCAACTGTAACCGGTTCTATAGATGTAATCGTAGTTGATAAAATTGGTTCGGTAAGACCATTTCATCAGCCACTTTGGTTGTTTGAAATTGTCTGGACCCGGTGGATTGTCTAGTTGCTGATCTTCTGTTTTTTTATATTTCTCCTGGAAGTAAGTTGCGCCAATTTCTATGTTTCTATTGATACCAAAGTTTCTAATGATCGTGAAGGCAGCACTATTGTTATCGTATAAATAAGTGACTTCGCCTTCGTTAAAATATAGCGGTTCTCTGGAAGCTAATCTAGCTAAGCTTGCGGAGAAGCCCCATTGGCTGGAACGAAAAAACGGAACGCGATAATAGAGTTGTCCGCCGTGTCTTTGATCTGTGTTTTGGTAATTGAGACTTAGTAGTTCTCCCCTACCGCGCCAGTTGATGTCGTAAGCGCCGAGTCGAAAAAATATATTGTCTTTTATTCCTCCGAAGTTTACGATGGGCAATAAGGTCTGTTGCTCTTCTACTATAAAAACAATGTGAGTAGCTTTATCCGTTTTTTCGATTCTATAAGCAGCATTCCCGATACCGGGTATGTTCTTTAGTTTTTGGACCTCTGCTTTGAGCTCTTCTTCTGAAGGTGTTTTGCCGACTAAGTCATTTAGAAATCCTTTTAGAAAAGACAACTTCGTTCGCTTCACACCTTCGAAATAGACACTATCAATCTGATGTGTTGTTTGTGCAAAACCGTTTTGCAAAAACAGAAAACACAGGCAACAGGTCACCAACAGTTTTGCGGAAACACAACAAGAAAAACAAGCATTAAATAGCTTATCAAAAGCAAGAACTACTGACTTCAACATAGTGCGAATTATTTTCGCAAAATTACAAATTAAAGCGCAGACCGAGATTGTAAGTTGCTGCTCTACCACCGGTATCTATCTGCTCTTTATTTCTAAAACCAGTGTATAATAATTCTAATTCCAAGTTTGGTGTGAACTGATACTTAGCTCCAAAACCTCCTTGAATAAAGTAATCGTACTGAGCTTGAATACTCGGAGCATAACCACCTAGTGCGTAAAGCGTAACTTTAGGATCAGGCAAATAACTAAAAATCACTGTGACTGGAGTTCTAATCAAATTAGCGGCTTCATCATTAAAGCCAATTTCTTCAATCAACAAGTCTACTTCCGTAAAAAGAGAAAAGTAACTTCCAATAGAAAAATCATTGAATATCTGCGTATTCCAAACAGGCCCATCCCAATCAATGTAAGGTCCATCAGTACCTTCCGAGCCATTGAGGTCGTTTCCAACAGGGAACGTAAAGCTACTTTGAATAGAAAAATTCTCCCATTGTGGCACTGGAGCGATTCTTATCTGTGGACCAATTCCTGTTATTCCTTGGCGAGAATTTATATTATCAACAGACTTGAAAACACTGGTTGCATCAGAAGGCAAACCATCATTACGTACTCTTCTGTAGCGAACCAAAACACCAGCATTTATTCTATTGGTCAAACCATATAAAACATTCGTAAAGGTGGTAAAGAAAGTAGAACGATTTGTAAGCTCTTCTTTAGATCCAGTGCGTTGTGTGTACAGATTATTGAAAATCTTTACCTCAAAAGTTCCTTTCGGAATCGTGGAAGAAACCACGTAACGGCTCTCATTATTTCCAACCGCTACCCCATCACGTGGAGCAAGACTCGGTTTTTTATATTCATTCAAACTCCAGTCATAAGAGTAGTAAGACAGCTTTGAATTCGTTGGGATGGCCTCGTCTCTAAATTCATTAATGTATTTAATAATTGCTTTTTTATTATTACCAAAATCAGTACGATACCATTCGAATATTTTTGAAAGTTCTACTTTGTTGTCCTCTACTTTTATAAATGAAGGATCATTTAATGACAATCGCGTTTGTTCTTCCAACTGTGCTTCTAAAGTCTCTGGCTTATATGCTCGATCAATAATTGGCGGACAGCCAACTGCTCCACAGACCAATACAAAGTGTAACCTAGGATCATCATATACCGCTAATAATTCCTTTTTTTCAAATTCATTTAAGGTGTATTTTTTTCCTGCAACGATCACTTTCTTTCGATCAAAAAAGCCAGGTTCCGATTGTACGGAAGCAATTGGATATAAAGCCGCTGCGGAATTAATAACATGCAGATTGTAAGCATTAATTCTGAATGCTTTCTGCGTCGCTTGATCTGTTCCGGAAAGGTCTGCGTTTTCAACTTGTTTGATGAGCTTTTCTAAAGCAGCATTGTTTTGCAGATTAGCATATTTGATACGGCCATTTTTCACATTGGCTTGTAGCAGTACCTCTGTTTCCTGAAAAAAGGATTGATCAATTTGTTGTGCAAAGAATGTCGATATACTCGCTAACACAAAGAAGATGGTCAGAATTGGGTTTTTCATTAATTTGGATTTTTCGTTTTTGTAATTGTAGTCTTGGGTTTAGAAGACCAGTTGTTTTTTGTTTAAAGTTGTATGCAAAAGTAATGCTTAGTGAACCCGACTTCGGATAGTATTGTTGCTGAATTTCAGGGGATGTGATGGAAGTGTTTTCAGAACGACAGATACCTGAAGGTTTTAAAAGGAGCTCGGATGACAGGTTTTTTTGAGAGGGGGAGATGAGGCAGATAAGGCGGATGAGGTAGATAAGGTTTTCTCCTAACTCGTTGAGAGTGTTCAGATAAAGTGTGTCTCGGCAAATTTATCTATCTGATCTTCAACGTCCTGCCGGATACCGTCTTTAGGAAACCTAATCCACCTCATCTACCCCATCAACCTTATCCGCCTAATCTCATCCTTCCAAAAAAAACTGCCCAGCCTCAAACTTAATTGAAACTGGGCAGCTGGAACCAATCCGTAATAAAACTAAAACTGGTTATTCATCTGTTTTTGGACTGTAATTTTTATTCATTAGAAGTCGTAGGAGAAGCTTCCAGTGTGTTGTAGAACTGGCTCAACTTAGGCATGATGACGATACGCGTTCTTCTGTTCGTTGCTCTACCTTCCTTTGTACTGTTGTCTGCAATAACGTTGTACTCACCACGTCCGGCAGCGATCAAACGATCAGGGTTGATACCGTGGTCATCCTGCAATGCACGTACTACTGAGGTTGCTCTTTTTACAGATAGATCCCAGTTGTCCTTCATACAAGAGTTCTTCATTGGTACATTGTCCGTATATCCTTCTACCATTACTTCCAGGTCAGGACGGTCTTTGATCATCTTAGCAATTTTTGCTAGAACATCGTTTGATTTAGAATTCAAAGTCGCACTACCACTTCTGTAAAGCATCTTGTCAGAAAGATTTACGAAGACGACAGTCTTGTCTACTTTCACGTCAATGCTTTCGTCATTGAGACCATCTTCTAAATTACTTTGAAGATTGAAAGCCAATGCTAAATTGATAGAATCTGCTTTTGATTTAGCAGCAATCAAACGGTCAATGTAGATGTTTTTTGCTTCTAGCTGAGCAAGCGTTTCGTCGATGTTGTCTCTAGCGTCTTGGTTCAAAACAGTCAAATCACCAACAGTTGTCATTTGTCTTTTGAGTTGTAACTCCGCATCTTCTACCTGAGTTTTGAAGCCCTCCAATTCTTCCTGGCTAAAATTCAGAACTGCTTGTAGAGAAGCGCGCTCCTCTTCTGCTGTATTCAACTTCGCCATGTATTCGTTGAGTTCTTCCCCACATTTTCCGAGGTCTCTGTTAGCAACTTCGAGTTGTTGAGTCAGGTCAGTTTCCATGGCTACGTACTTCTTTTTAGTGACGCAAGAAGTAAACATTAAAAATACAAATAAGGTGCTTAGTGCATTGATTGATAATTTCATAATTGAGTTTTGATTAAAGAATTAGGTTTTTTTATTGGGTTTGGGGATAGAACGATCCTCCCCTTCCCATGTTATTTTTTCATAGTAAAAAACCGTTGCCAAAACGATAGATTGCTGAATTTGTTCAAAACGTTAATTTTTGAGCGCTTTACTTTACAATGGTTATTATTTGGCTATTGATGGATTTTTTGGGGAAAGGGTTGCGTGGGGATTTTAATTATTTTGGAACTACTCAGGGATTTCTAATTCTTTTGGCTTGGGCTGCAACTTCATGTTGCGGTTCAAGTTTGCTAAGTTAACTTGAACCGCAATTCTAAATTGCATCCCAAGACTTTACCAGCAGCTAAACCATTGCATCGTTTTTAATAAAGCCAATTTAAAGTTGCATTTTGAGTTAAAGCAATAACGATCTTCAAAAATCTAATTGTATTTTATTTACCTTCATGGCAAGAGCTATTATTGGATTATTTTGAAAACACTAAAACTGAATATTTTGAAAAACCCTATTAAGCTGTTTTTAATTTTTTGCTTTTTCTCTTCTTTTATTAGTATAGCTTCTGGACAACAGACCGAGACTTTCTATCAAACCTACGACTACGGTTTTGCCGAAAAAGCATACGCTGTAGCAGCTACTTCCGATGGAGGGTATATTATGACAGGCTTTCAAGGAGTAGGTTTTGGTACCAACAGAATTCCGATTATTAAAACAGACAGTCTTGGAAATGAAGAATGGCATAAGATCTACGGTCATCCAATTAGAAATAATGCCAGAGCAATCATTCCTTTAGACGATGGTGGTTATATGGTGGGAGCTAACACCTCAGGAGAAGAGTTTACTGGAGAGTTTGACGATATTTATCTATTAAGGCTTGATGAAAACGGAGATACGCTATGGACTAAGACTTTAGTAGAAGACGGCTTAGAATATCTCTTTGATATGAAACAATGTCCTGATGGTGGATACATCATAGCGGGCGGGAGAGTTACTCCAGGTCAGAGTGCTAGTGATGGATACGCTCTAAAAATCGATAATATGGGGAATAAAGAATGGGAGCAATCCTACAGTGAAGGTAATGATTTTGATATTTTTTGGAACGTGGAAGTTCTACCTGATTCGACTTATGTTTTTAGTGGTGAAACAGAAATGGAACCCGAAGTCCAAAGACAAGGATGGTTGTTGAGAATAAATAAAAATGGTGATTTAAATTGGTCAAAACATTACGGCTGGATACACACTGAATTAACAAGAGGAGGCTTGGTTATAGATGAAGATCATATTGTTGTTGCTGGAGGAACGACTAGTTTCTCAGGGAATGTTCAATATGATGCTTTAATTGCTAAATTTGATATGCAGGGAGATACCATATGGACTCGAGTAATTGATGGAGGGCTAAGTGAGTATAACATACGTGGTATTACTAAATCGATAAGTGGTAACTATCTATTAGCAATCAACGATTATGATGAGGAAGATGAAACTGAATACGATATAGTAGTTTCTGAAGTAACTCCCAACAATGAGATTCTTTGGACAAACACAGTGATTGCAGGCGAAAAATCTGAATTTGCGTGGGATATACTCCAAAGCACAGATGGCAGTATTATCGTTTGTGGCGAAACGGCTTCTAATTGTAATAAATGTGCCTTTTTAATCAAACTGACTGAAGACGGCTACCTAAGCAATTCTAAAAACATTGATTCTAGCTTACCCTATAACATTTCAATATACCCAAATCCAGCATCTGAATTTTTGAATATTGACTTTCCTGATTTTTTAAAAAATAAAATTTTAACAATTAATATTTATAATAATACTGGCCAGCTAATTAAAAGCAGGGAATATCACGAATTAAATACATTAAAATTGGATCTTTCAGCATTCCCCTCAGGTTCCTATTTTTTAGTTTTGCGCAACAAAGAAAATAATATTATTGCCAAGAGAAGTATTATAAAATACTAAAACCGAATATTTTGAAAATGCCTATTTATCTTTTCTCTTCTCCGATTTAATGTGATTATCAACCAACACTAATTGACTTTTTTCACCAACAACTTATCCAACCCAACCGCCAACAAAAATCCACCCCCCGTAAAAATCGCCACAAAAGCAATCACCAACCAAGCCTCATCTCCCATCGCAGAAGGCTGCACAAATCCATTAAAAACAAAATAATAAAAACATAAAGCCACCGGCATACTCAGCCCAAAGGTAAGCCCATGCCTAAAGAAGAAGTCCTGCCAAACGCGCGGAAAATCACGGTCATGCCTACCCCAACGAATGACGCAAGCAATAACAATCCAAACTCCAAAGACCAATGCAATATAAGGACTGTCGCCCTCTATCACTCCAATGGCCCGCTCCAAGCCATGCAGCAAACCGGTAAAAACCGCAGCATAACCACCATGTGTTCTGTCGAGCCGATCATGTACAATCAGCCAGGCAAAAAGAAGAAAGAAGAAAAAGAATTGTATCCAATGACTGAGCTGTTCGTCTACCCAGTAGACTTGATCGTACAATGCCCCATCTGTAATGCCGAGGTAGACGCGGGAGTAAATTTCTATGGTATTGGTGAAGTGAATTCCGATGCCGTAGATGAACATGGCCAGCATGAAAAAGGCGGCGGTTTTTAGCTTTCGAACTTTTGGTCCAAGGACTTCATTCTCTCCAGGACCAAATGTAATGCAGATAATTCTATAGAAAGCATACCAAAGAAAGGGGGCATAGACGAGTTGCTCAAACCAGTGATTAGAAGTCACGCCATGAATCAGCGTGTGGCAAATAAATTCAAATCCCAGCATCTTTCCGAAGAGTCCACAAGCGATGACTTTATAGTGATACGCGAAGCAGACAACGATCATCCACCAGATCAGCGACTTGCTTTCGGAGGCCGGAATTCTATTGTTAGAAATGTATTTGAAATTGTTGTTAGACGATTCGTTGGTTTGCATTTTACGGGTAGTTTCTGTTTTTTCAGAAAACGTAAATATACTGTTATCATTTAACAGCGGGTCAGTAATGCAAATCCCTTTTCAACTTTTTTGTAGCAAAAGCTTTGAGTGGTCACTCTTCTACAAATTAGCAAAAGCAGTGTTTAGCCATTCCATTCGCTCCTCCAACCACTGAATCAGGTAATCTACCTCCTCTTCGTAGGTATCGAAATAGACATAATTTGGCCAAACGTAAATACCCAGCGTCGGCCATTTTTCATAATTCTTGACTTGTGTTTCACGGAGTTCAGAAGCATTGGTTCTTATACTTTCGAAAATGTTTTCTTTTTCTGCATAGAAAAAAGCGTAACGGTCTTTTACCTTTTCTACAAAATTTGGATCTTCAAAAAACCGAGACAGCCAGGTGCCTTCTGCGATATAAAACTCATCTGTTGTTTCATTGCCATGATAATCTATGTTGCCAAAGCTAATGTCAAAATCCCAGATTGGACCCATCTTCAATTTCCCTCCAGGTAAATAATTCATGTAAACGCTGGAGTGAAAATCCCCATCTACGTTCTTACCAATTTCGTTAATTAGATACCAATCAATAAGTGCTTCTAGATCAAAGTACTTCTGATACCCCTCCTGAGCATCTTTGAAATTAGACCCCAATAAAGCAGCTTCCGCTTCTTGAATAAAACCCTGGATGTATTCATACTTTTCGTCACCGACCTGAAGCGCTGGTTCTTTGATGTTGAACAAGTAGTTTTCTGATTCGAAATAGACATCAT
>JBGCDT010000281.1:0-8201 GCA_045105695.1 Saprospiraceae bacterium
TGAAGAACCACTAAAATCCCGACCATCAACACCTATAAGTAATTCCTCTCCAGGTAAAATACCATAATCGGAAAGAACGATAGGTAGACGATAACGACCCCAACGCTGTCCAGTATCTAAATTCTCAACAGAGATACCACACGAGCTACCATTTGAATAGCTAGAACCTCCAGTAACTGTATCAACTCCACCAACTAAATCACCTAATGGTAGTATAATTGAAATATCATCGTTTGATAAAAAATCGGGGCAAGGTTCAGATGTTGAATCATTTACATTGATAATCAAGTCGATTGAATCTGTAAGTCCTTGTGCGTCTTCCACGGTAAGTGTAGCTGTAAAGCTACCTGTCGTGGTATATGTATGTTGTGGGTCAGCCGTGTTTGCTGAGTTACCATCTCCAAAATCCCAAGCGTAGGATACCACTGCATTATCATCAGTAGAGGTACTGCCTGTAAAATCCACTATCAATGGTGCCGTTCCTGATGTCGGTGTAGCGCTGGCGATAGCGTTCGGTGGTATGTTACCCCCTGTAGTAGAAAGGTTAATTACGGTTAGGTTATCGTAAATAATAGTACCTGGACTATTACTGTTCCAGTTAGTGAACAGCCAGATATTTATATCGTCTATACCCGTTGGGACCGTGAAGGTACCATCAAAGGTGCTCCAGCCCGATCCAAAGATATTTTCTAATAGGGCGGTATTAGGAGTGTTGTCCTCTACTACTTCTATTTTAGCGATTCCGTTTGTCCCTTCCGCATCTATACTTATATAGATTTCGTTTCCTGCCGCAATACCTAAGTCCATAAGGTCCAAGGTTATATTGTGTCTTCTAAACGGCTCATCGATGTCGAGATTACTAAGTTCTAGTGCACACGGTGAACCATTGGTTATAAAAGGTGTACCCTTTGTAACTTCCAGCCCTGAGGAATCTCCTTTTTCCAGTACGATGTTCGGGTCCTCGTTCAGTAATTGATTTGGACATCCATCTGTCTCATCAATGATTTCTACGATAAGGTCGAATACTGCTGCGCATCCGCCAGGGGTGGTTAATATAAATTGCCCTTGATTGGATACGTCCACAATCCCATTGTTTCGCTCAGGATTACTTCCTTGAAAAACGCTGGTGTCTATTTGATACTCATAAGCTGGGCTCCCGTTAGAATTGAAAGTAGGGCCGTTTTCTTGAGGCGTAGTTACAAAATATTGATTTCCAGGAGTTACCGCTCTTATAAAAATAACGGCTCCCTCTTGTACTGTTAGGGTATTGGCATTCTGCCAGTTCCCCGCCGCTCCAACTTTGTATTGGGCCTCTATATTGGTCGAACTGCAGTTTACTATATCCGGGTTACCGGTCTGTTGTCCTTCTAAAAAAGCAGTACGTATCTCTGATTCGCCCAACACCTTGTTATACACTTTAAGCTCGTCGATACGACCGTTTATTTCATCCGTGATACCACTGTTGTTGGCATAGCTAGGTAACTGGGCCGGCGTCCTGTCATCATAGAACCCGGAAGTGGTAAACCTGGACTCCAGGCTTCCATCGTTCCTAAAGGGGATGGTTCCTTCCAATTCTTTCCAAGCAATGAGTTCTCCGTTGGCATACAGCTTGGCGTTCTCCCCATCATAGGTAGCGGCCAAATGTACCCATGTGTCCATAGGCGCGTAGCCACCATAAAGGTCAACCGGTCCATTGTCCGTGACAAAGGCCCATTTGTACATGGTATTATGGAAGCCAAAGAAAAGGGTGCTTACATAATCATGGCTAAAAAGCCCTACGTTGGCTACGCGGCCCGTATCGGGTATCGTACTTCCGCTACTGTTTCTATAAGCCCATGCCATTACGGTTATCTCTTCGTCCAAGGAGGCCATTGACGGGCTGTGTGACATTTCCATAAGGGCGTTGCTCTGGTGTTCCAGGCCATCAAATTCTATCGCCCTTCCAAAAATACCGTCAGGTGTCCAAGTAAAATTGGACGCCGTAGTTATCACGTTTCCATTGTTGTCTCTTTCTACGATAGTCGCATCGTTGTTATAACTACTACTGTCATTGGCAAGAGTCCCAGTAGTTTCCTCGAATTCAAGATCTACTATAAGATTTTCATTAGGTAACTGTAGCGGCAGTGCACTTCCTATCCTTATGGTATGCGCCTCACTAGGTACGCCGTTAGTATCCAAGGCAAACAACATATAGTAGCCTGGAGGCAAAAGCTCCCTATTGGGAATGTTTACCGAGTAGCTTCCGCTAGTGCCCGTATGGCTAACAGGAATCCTACGTTGTTCGTTGTTGGTACTATGGGTTGCAGCAGAAAAACGAATTAGACTAAACTCTGAGATACTATTGCTTCCTGTTACAGAGATAGTATTATTATAATCCGATATGTCCGGTGCCGTACTTATAGTTGGTCTAGCTGCCAGACTTCCCGCGCCATCAAAAAGATAGGGAGGGCTATATATTTCTGCATCAAAATGGTTTTCACATCCGTTTAGAAGATTGTCACACAAACCGCCACCACCAACAAAGACACGACCATCGGTCATTAATATAGCCACACTATGGTATGTTCTGGGTGTGACCATAGATGCCACGGTCTGCCATGTTCCCGAACCTCCAGAAGTTGAAGGTGTATAAAGTTCTGCGGGAAGTACAGATCCCGTATCACTAAAAACAGCGGCTCGGTCAAGACCTCCAGTAACCAATACTTGCCCATTGGGTAATACGGTACTGTTTAACATGGTTCTTGCAAATTCCAAATTTCCCGCAGAGATTACTGTTGGTGAGCCTATGTAATTAGTTCCGTTATGAGTTACCCCGTTTAGGTCTATAACAAAAGAATTATCCTTTGCCGGTGTGGTTCCTGCAAAATCCTCTCCATATGAAGTTGAGCCGCCAACTTTTAATATTTTACCAATATCGAACATCACGGTATTACCTTTCATGGAATAGGTATCCGTACTTCTAAGACCTGCATCCTCTATTGCACCGCCAGATATATCAGTATCAATCCAATGCATCATCTCACCAGGTCCTGCATGAAAAAGTTTTCCATTAGGTGCAGGCCAAAGCCAAACATGATTATCAACTCTGTATAAAGGATTGGTCTGTGATTCTAAATTTAAATCGTTCGTGTTAAAAATATCATCCCCTGTAACGTTGCTCAGGTTTATCCATCCAGATTCAGGAGTCCATAATTCCGCATCTTTACCACCATTGTCGGCCGCACCACCACTCCATGAACCGCCAATAGTGAAAACTGCTCCATTAGACAAGGTAACATTCCCTTGGTATCCACGAGGAATATTCATATCGGCTGCACGTGTCCAAACATTAGTAACTGGGTCATAAATACTTGTACGTTCACTAGTAGTTCCGCCGGCTGAAAGAATACGGCCATCAGCAAGATTATTTATTCCAGGACAAAACATATCATGGTCGGTCGCTGTGACTGTAGAACCCAAAGCTTGTCCAAGACCACCATTACCACTCGGGTCGAACAACTCCGTATACGTCATGCCATCTCCAATCTCTATAAAAGTACCGGGAAACTGGGACGACCAAGTAATCAACCTGCCATCAGGTAAATTCGCAACAGCAACAGGAACAATATCAAAAGAAATAGGTGAACCCCATGAACCTTCTGTGGATTCATTTTGGGCCTTTAAAGAAAATAAGGTGCAAAAAAAAACTCCCCCAATTATGAGAAAACGTATAAATAAATTCATTATAAATTTTATGAAAAATTATAACTAAAAGGGGATTTCAAATTTACTTAATAAAATAGCTTTGGATTATTTACATAAACTAAGAATCGATGAAACGCTAGAAAATTCGTTAAAATTCAAATTTATATTCTTAATAACTGGATGAATCAAAAACTTAATGAAAGTAAGTTCTTATTTTAAATCCATTTAAGGCATGAAAGAAGCTTCAATCAAAATCATATATTTTGACCGCTTAATACGAGCTAACGAATTTAAAAAAAATAAAAGTTTTTAAAATAAAAAATCAGCAATGATACTCTTATTAGAATGTTTTAAATTTTAACCGTTAACATGAAAAATCCAAAAACATTTTGAAGAAAAAATAATAGAATATTTTCTTATACTAAACTTAAACATTTTAACCTAAAATAAATTTAAAACCAATATAACTTTATAAGATAAAAGTATTTCTTTTATTAAGATCGTTGCCACCATTTCTTTGATTTGACACCGTAACCGTAACCGTATTTTCCACCATACCCTAAATTACTCTCCTTAACATCATTTACTACGAAACTTAAACCCTTTAACTTTCCTTCTTTTCTTAGGCTTAAAGGAAAATCGACTACTTTAGTTTCAGTCATATGAGCCCTAGTAACGTAGATTGTATGATCCACATAAGGGGAAATAAGCAGTGTATCAGTAACTAGCATTAAAGGGGCAGAATCAATAATAACATAATCATATTGAAGAGAAACCTCATTCAATAATTCCTTAAAACGATCTCCCATCAAAAGCTCAGATGGATTAGGTAAAATTTTTCCAGAATAAATAACATCTATCGTATTATTGTAGACTAACATTGGTTGAATTAAATCTTCAACATTTACTGAATCATCTAAAAGGTATTCAGACAAGCCTTGCTTACCTTTTGTGTTTTTGTTATTTAACGGATCTACATTTTTATCATTAAAAAATGTAGAAATTTTCGGATTTCTGATATCAGCTCCTATCAGCAAAACCTTTTTTCTAGTACTTGCAAAAATCATAGAAAGGTTGGTAGAAACAAAGGTTTTTCCTTCTCCAGATACACTAGAAGTAACTAGTACTAAATTATTTTTCTGATTATCTCCTCGTTTAGACTTAACAAGATAGTCTAAGTTTGTTCTTAAAATACGAAGCGATTCCGCCAAAACAGACCTATCATTATCATCAACGAACTTGCTATCCTTCTTATCTAATTTTGGTAACTCTGCAAGAACAGGAACTTCCTTTACCAACTGTTCTAACATTGATTTACTATGAATCTTATTATCTATTAAACTATAACCATAGACAGCTGAAAATGGCACTAGTAAACCTAATATTAATCCTGCTAAATAAATTTTAAGTTTATTCGGAGAAATTGGCTTGTCATCTACTTGGTATGCACTATCTATTATATTTGACTTAGGCGCTGTTGACGCTAGCGCAACTTGAGACTCTTCTCTTCGTTGTAACAAATATAAATAAAGCGACTCGGTGGTTTCTTGCTTTCTAGTAATATCCCTTAAAGCCCTTTCATTTTTTGGAGCTGCATATATTCTTGAATTAATTCTAGATTGTTGCTTACTAAGATTGTTTACTGTCAACGATAGATTACCCTCCATGTTATTTAAACTCGCTCTCAAACCATTTTTTAAGCTGGTTAATTCCTCGTCTAAACTTACTATTATTGGATTCTTCTCATTAGAGCTTTTCAACAAACGTTTTCTTTCTTGCAATACTTGATTATACCTTGCTGTGTTGTTAGCAATCGAAGGATCTGACAGACCAATATTTGAAGGAAGTGTTTCATTAAAACCATTCTGATCTTCTACAATCTCTTTCATTGAAGATGCAATATTCAACTGGTTTCTATAGTTTTCTAATTCTTGTTGATTCGCTGCTCCAACATTTAAATTGATGTTTGCTTGTGACCTTATATCCGTAAGTCCTCTGTCTGTTTTAAATTCCTGCGCCGTTTCGTCCACTGAAGAAAGACTGCTGTAGATATCTGTAATCCTTTCATTGATAAAGGAAAAAGTTCTATCAGCTATTTCTTTCTTATCAGCTATAGCGTTATCATTGTATACTTTAACTAAGGAATTTAAGATGTCTTTGCCTTTTTCTGGAACAGAGTGATCCACCTTTAGGTTTACGATTTTTGAATATTCTTCAATATTAGAAATCTTAACCATTTCTTTTAAACCTTGAGCAACATTAGCTACTGGATTCACATTAATTTGAATTTGTTCACCAATAAAACGATTAAAAAATTCAGGATTAGGAGTGATAATAAAATCACCTATATTAGATTTAATCTTAGTTCCAAATGCATACTTTTTGAATGCTTCTTCCTCATCCATGCGTAATTCAAAATTGTTTTTTGAAATTATGTCTAAATAAAAAACTGCTTTACCGTTAAACAAAACAGAATCAGGGGCAAGAAAATTAACTGTTATCGGAACATTCTTATATAACTCAGAATCTTTAATATTCCCCAAATGTTTGAAGCTAACGTTTGATTTTAGTTGTTTAACTACGTCTATAAAATTTGACCTAGAGTTTAAAACTTCTATCTCATCTTCAACCTCATTTTGACTACCACCTAAAAAATCTAAATCTTTAAATGCAGCCATTTCAGGGGAAGACCCTTTCTCCTCTAATATTTGAATTTTTGAGTTTATCTCATATTTCGGAGTCGCGTATCTATTGTAGATATAAGCCAAAGTAATGAAAGTGACAATTGAAAGTACAAACCAATACCAGTACTTAACATAGCCAGTTAATACATCTTTAATATCTTTTTCTGGTCTAAAGCCAGCAGAGTGATTATCCATAATTATTTCAATACTATACGGTACTACTGATTAGGTCTTGTCAGAAATATAGCTGCAGACGTTATTAATGCAGCCGCAAGTGAAGCTGCAATGGTAGCCCTATTATCCAAACTAGATGCAGTAACACCAGATTTATTAGGTTCGACATAAATAACGTCATTTTGAGTAAGATAGTATACGTTGGACTCAAGTGCCTTTTTTGTTCTTAAATCTATGGTATTGTAAACCTTAGTACCGTTAAAATCACGAATGACTTTTATATTTTCCCTCATACCTTTGATTGTTAAATCTCCAGCAAGACCTAAAGCCTCAAATATAGTAATCTGCTCTCCATTAACTGGGTAAGTTCCCGGTCTATTAACCTCACCTAAAATGGTGACAGTAAAGTTTTTTAGCCTAATATTTATGATAGGATTTTTTAAATAATCCTTACTTAATTTTTCTTTCAAAAGTGTTTTAACCTCACTGGGAGACAACCCGTCAATTTTCACAGAACCTAGAACTGGAAAATCAATGGTTCCGTCTTTATCAATAATGTAATCAATTTGTTCTGGCCTAATACCACCCTCTTCAGCGCCTTTAAACAAATTAAATGCCATACTAGCTTCAGGATCTAAAGTAGAAATATGAATTCCTACAACATCATCAACTTTAAACCTGTAATCGGAACTATTATCACTAATAATTGTCTCATAATTTAAAGCATCTTGAAAATATACTACATCTTTCTTGGAGGCACAAGAAAATAAGTTTGCTGCGACAACTATTAACAATAGGTTGCGCTTAATGACATTGTTAAATTTAAACATAAGTATTCTATTTGGATTGTAGTTTAATTACCTTTCTTGGTACAGATTTTTCCTGCTGCAATTTATAAAGATTTTGCCATTGATCAGAATTAAAATCTTTAATTAAATCAAATATCAAAGAAATATCATCTTGATCAAACAATAAATTTATACATAGATTTTCTATTTTTTGTTGTATCTGAGATTTAGAATATGTAGTCTCCATTGTTTTCTCTTCAACAAATAATTTATGCGATGTTGTCTTCTTTATGTATGCGGAATCGTTTAAAATTAATGAGCTATTTTTGAATGTATTCTTAAACGATACTTTTATTTTTTTGGTATTTTGGGTATTCGTTAATTTAGTATTCAACACGATTTCAGCAATAATTTCTGTAGGCATTAAATATCCTGATTGAAGGGTCAATACAACTTGAGAATAAGAGCTACTTTCTTCGGCTACGGCCAACAACGCTTTAGCCACATCCTTTTTATTAGAATAAAGCTCATTTTCACTAAAAATACATCTATTAATAGGCTTCTCGTATGCGATTTGATTTTCGATGTATGCAATTCCTGAACCACTAGAATCAAAAACTCGGTTTAATCGCACAGAAATAAAGTTTGTACCTGTGTTTTTAACGTTAAAACTAAGTAGATATATTTCTGCCAACCTTTTACTTACTTCTAACGTTGTTCTAGGATATCCAGCACCAGCATTTGAGCAAAATATGAATTTTTTAACACCAGCTCTAGCAGAAATATCTGCCAACATTTTGGTTGTTGTCAAATTTTCCTGCATCACCTTACTGATATTTTCATTAAGGCTTTCTGGAAAATTATTACCAGC
>JBGCDT010000282.1:0-5841 GCA_045105695.1 Saprospiraceae bacterium
TATTTATCGTGGATGGCAGAGGAGTGGCCAGTGGGTGATGCTTCTGGGGTAAATCAGCAGACAGTGGATATAGCTCCGATCATTCAAGAAATTGTAGACGAGGTGGGGTATACTGCCGGTAGTTCTATCGTCATTCTCATAGATGGAATAGGAACTCGAACGGCCGAAGCTTATGACGGAGATGCTGATAAAGCGGCTGAACTTTGCATCGAATATGATCTCACAGGTACGACAACTGCTACTATTAATAGCGATGAAAACAAGGAGAAAGAAATAGTTACTCCTCCGACAAATACGATTTCAAGTCTACATATTTTTCCAAATCCCGCGAAAGATTATCTGACGCTTCGTTTTAATCCGCATAGTGTGGATCGAGAATCGACAATTCAGATTTGGGATTCGAATGGTCGATTGGTCCGAAATGAAAAACGAGAGATTACGGCTGGTCAGAACGAAGTGAGGTTAGATGATTTATCTTTACCTAATGGAAATTATATTATTCAGTTGTATCGAAATCCTTTTATGAAGGCAGCTAAGTTTGTGGTTTATAAATAGGTAGAGGTTATTTATAGAATTATCTTTGATCTATGTCAAAGTATTATCTACTCTACAAACCTTACGGATTTCTAAGTCAATTTACTAAAGAACATCCCGATCATCGTACCTTGGCGGAGTTGTGTCCGGATATCCCCAAAGATGTATTTCCTGTTGGTCGCTTGGACAAAGATTCTGAAGGACTTTTGTTATTGACTTCTGATAAGAGAGTAAACTCTAAGTTGTTACATCCAGCCAATCAACATAATCGAACTTACCTTGCACAAGTAGAAGGGATTCCATCTCCAAGTGCTATCGAACAGTTGAACGCAGGGCCACAGATAAAAGTAGGAAAGCAAAAATACAAATGCTTGCCTTGCGTAGGAGCATTGTTAGAAAAAGAACCTGAATTGCCAGAACGCGACCCTCCGATTCGAGTGCGGAAGACGGTGCCAGATAGTTGGCTGCAACTGACATTACAAGAAGGAAAAAATCGGCAGGTGCGAAAGATGTGTGCAGCAGTGGGGCATCCAGTGTTGCGGCTGCTGCGGATTTCTATTGAAGATTTAACGCTTGAAGGAATGACTCTTGGAGAATTAAGAGAAATAGATAAAGCGACCTTTTATACAAAATTGAGATTGTGAATTGATTGCTACTCGCCCACAAAAAAGGGATTCTTTGGATACCTTCTAAGGTAGAATACCGTTTGGTCACCCTGTTTCATAGCAATGATATTTTCGTAACGATAGAGGATAGTACAACTGGCAAATCGCTTAGGAGACGTTTGAGCTATTTGACTCAGTTCAATGGTCTTACAATCATTATTCATCTTATATCTCCCCAGCTTCTCTCCCTTATAGGAAATCTTATTTTTAGAAAAGGATAGCGTAGGCGACTGATCTATGTCAATATTCCCTTGGCCGGAAGTATAGGTGCAATGAATCTGTTGAGCATAAGCCGTGAAATCAGCTTCAGGTATGTGTTCTTTTTCAAAAACCAACTTATGAATATCTCCCAGAGGTTCGATGAGCAAGGTCACCTGACTCCAGTCACCGATAAGATCACACTTAGAATTGCGATCAACCTGATTCTGATCAGTATGAAATAATAAAAATAAAAGCGGAAATAGAAAGTTTAGTTTTAGCATTAGCATTAGAAATTAATTTACTACTTAGAGATTTTACGACAGAGGGGAACCTCGCCATTTAAGGCTTGTCTAAAAAAGTAGTAATAAATTTGCTAGCGTAAATATAAGTAAAATTGATCAAGTATATTGAAAGCTATATGCTAAAAGCTCAATTACAGGTTCTTCAATTTTCAGCTACTACAGAATTATTTGATATTATTTTAGGAGAAGCGACTTATGAAATGGAATAGCCATGAAATTAATGACCGTTTAAATGAATAATTGATATAAAAGAATCTGCTTCTAGTTGTTTTCCAGCAACATTATTTCCCAATTAACTTAATTCGCATTTTTTCCACTTCTTTCTCCATCTTTTTATGCTTTTGCAAATGCAAGACATTTAGGAAACAAAACGGAAGTAATAGCTATCCAATGGTAGACTTATTGCTGGTTGATTCGACTTGTACGATATCTCTACCGAACTGGTTAATAGCTATATCTTGCACGAAATGATTTGCGGACATACTCTGTAGAAAAAAATAATAGTACATCAAAAAGACTCAATTGAGACAAAATAAAGATGATTTTTTACTCAGCTTTGTACTTCAATAATAACAATAGGCATGTCTGTCTTATCATAAGATTAGCAATTAATTCATCCTATTAAATAAAATTAATTAAAACGAAATCAAATAAATTAAATTAAATGAAAAAATTAAATTTCTTCTTCTTGGCTGCATTGGCTATCTCTTTTGTTTTTACTTCTTGTGGTAAAGACGATGATTCTTCTGATTCTTCAGACATGACTGATTTGACTTTAAACATAACAGGTCTTCAGAACCTAGGTTCTGACTTTGCTTATGAAGGTTGGATAATGGTTGATGGTTCTCCTGTTTCTACAGGTACCTTTACTGTAGATGATACCGGTGCGTTGACCTCTAACGATTTCCAAGTTACTACTGCTAACGCAGATGCTGCTACTGCTTTTATCTTGTCTATCGAGCCAAGCCCAGATTCAGACCCTGCTCCTGCTGATACAAAAATTCTAGGTGGTGCTATTGATGCTAAAACTGGTACTTTAACAATTGCTCACGCTGCTGCTTTGGGTAACGATTTTTTAGCTGCTACTGGTAAGTATATTTTGGCTACTCCAAGTGATGGAGCTGACACTAATGAATCTAGCGGACTTTGGTTTTTGGACAACTCTTCAGGAACGGCTGTTGCCTCTTTGGAATTAGCAACACTTCCTGCTGGTTGGAAATACGAAGGTTGGGCTGTGATTGATGGTACTCCTGTTTCGACTGGAACTTTCACATCTGCTTCTGGTGCTGATGACTCTGCTCCTTTTAGTGGATCTGAAGGAACACCTGCTTACCCTGGTGAAGACTTCCTTGAAAATGCTCCTACAGGTTTGACTTTCCCAGTTGAATTATTGGGCGAGACTGCTGTGATTTCTATCGAGCCTTCTCCAGACAACTCTGCTGCTCCTTTCGTATTGAAGCCTTTAGTAGGAATGATCTCTGCTACTGCTGAATTACACACTCCATACTCAATGGATAACAATGCTGTTGCAACTAATCCAACAGGGACTGTTACTATTAAGTAATTGTAGGTAAGTAGTTGGATAAAAAAATATTTGTCCAGTTACTTATAATGAAACAAAAAGCGCAACGATGTTGATTCATCGTTGCGTTTTTTGTTTTAAATTATTTGCTCTTCGTCATTTATAGAGGCGGTCTCTTTTTAGGCTGACGGGTTTATAAGGAGTCTTTCTCGTAAGAAAATTCGGATTAAGGAGATTCAAATCCGCCCAAGTAAATATCATCAAGGCCTACACCATTGTTATCCGAAATTTCTTCTTTAACCTAGTATTATTCGTAATCCTCAACAATACTTTTACATTCTTAATTTACTCTAATTTACTGACGTTTTTTCCGCTTTTTGTTTTTCTTTTCTTCTACCTCTTCTTTTGGACCAAACCGCTTAGCTTCTTCATAGGACACTCCTATGAGTTCCTCTAGCGTAATTCGAGCGATCTGTTCTTTAGATCTAGATTCTAAGGTGGCTTCCCGAGCATTAAAATAGCTATCGGCAGCACCTGTGAATTCTTCCATTTTTGCTTCTCCTTTTTTGAAAAGGGTAGTGGCCAATTGGTAGGATTGATTCGCGTCTTCTTCCGCCTGCAAACGCAGTTTTGTTGTTTCTTTAGAGGTTTTGAATTCCTCGTAGGTTTCTAGAACTTCTTTTCTGATTCTTAGCTTCTCTTCATCGATGTGGGTTTCTGCTATCTCTGTTTTTAGTTTAGCTATTTGTTTTTCGTTTTTGTAATTGAGAATGGTTCCTAAGCTTATCTGCGCTCCAAAATTAAACCTTGGAAAAATTAAACTTTGTACAAGTGGATCACTATCATCAGCTTCAGGTGGAAAAAAGTCAGTAATAAAATGTGCCTCATTGTAATTAAACTGAGCGGTCAAATCCTTTGTCCAGTCCCATCTCTGAATATTTTCCTCTTCTTTAGCAACAGCTACCTCTAGGGCAAGTATCTTATTTGCTGGATTATTTCTCCAAGCTAATTGGACCAGATAGTCTTCAAAAGTCTTTGCTTTAAAATCTATTGGTGTGACAACACGGTCGAAATCCACTTGTTGTGAAAACACTGGAAGTGTAAATAACAATAGAATTACGGAGTATTTGATTTTAGAAATTGATGAAGTCATGAGCAACATTTTTTGTGTAATTTTTACTTAAGTTTTGGTTGGTTGAATGCTGATGTAGAAGCAAGGTAGTTTTCTGCTTCTGCTAAATTTTCCTTTGACTCGGCAATCATTACATCATCATAATCTTTTAGTCGGACGAGTATAGCAAGGAAGCAATAAAAGACCAAACTCGTTGGCAAAATCGTAACAGCCTCTTGAGGATAGTTAGATAATATCAATTGGAACATTACAACGGTAATGGCCAAATAGATGACCTTATTCACGGGGTCTTTCACGCGTAGATAATAATAGATTCCAGTTTTTAGAATAGTAAAGAAAAAGAGTAGTTGGATAATCAATCCGATCCAACCCAGTTCTACTGCCACCCGTACAAAACCACTGTCATGTGCAAAACCTGCAAGGAAAGAATTTGGTGTGAATCGTTCAGCCCAGATCCCCGTACTCCCCAAACCGTAGCCCACTGGGTGGGTGTAAATATAAGGTTGAATAAAATGTCTGTTTTTCTCTCTTACAGACATCGTATCATCTGATCGACTGGTCAGAAAGGCAGATTGAATTCTATGAATTACCGCACTATTTGTAGACTTAGAAACGAAAACAATTCCGACAAAGAAAAATAGAATTGCTCCAAAAATAATTTCTTGTTTCAGCGTAAGCAAAGTGAAAATAACGAAGCCAAAAGGAACCAAAACAAATGGTGTTCTCGAACCAGCAAAGGCCATACCTGCATACATCAGTATTGCCATGAATACCAATGTCACTCGTTGCCAAACTTTGAAAGGACCGGTTGCTAGTACCAGTGAAAAGGTACCCATATAAGCCATGAAAATACCAAAGGTCGTTGGGTCAGAGAAAAAGGAAAATATTCTTAATCTAGACCACTGCATTATTAATTGCAGGCGTTTTTCATCAGCATATAACCAGGTCAGTTCAGCTGAGGAAAAACCAAGAAATTCTTGTTTGATACCATAGAGGGCAGAGGAAAAAGCTAGAAATAAAATGAATTTGACAATATAAATAATTCGCTTTCGATCACTAAAAGCATAGCAAGCGATGAAATACAAGAGGATCAAACCTGCCATAGAGCGAACGGTAAAGATCCATGCTAGGCGGCTCTCAGCGGAAGGATTTAGAACTTGAACTAAATTGAAGAAAACCCAGATAAGTACATATGCACTGATTGGACTTTTGGCAAAACTAAGGTCTTTATCCCTGGCTTGTTTAATGAGCAAACCAAAGAACATCACAAACATCAAAGCATCCAAAGCAATCCCAAAAGGTAACTCTGCATACTTCGCCAGTAGACTAATTAGAACAGAAGTGACCAGGGCTACTTGTATCCCAAACATCGGATTGAAGATGCAGAAAAAGATAGCTGGTATTGCGACTAGAACGACTAAGACTAAACCTCCATACTTTATTCCGAGCATACCCACAGCGGCGGCTAGTAGTGCGGATATAGAA
>JBGCDT010000283.1:0-3206 GCA_045105695.1 Saprospiraceae bacterium
AAAAATATTTTGGAAGCGTTAGAATAAAAGGAAGGGACCCATCCCTTTGGTAGTATTATTTTATTCATAAAAAAGGTTTAAGCTCAAAGCGAATACGCAGAGCTTAAACCTTTTTTATTTGAAATTTTACCTAATAAAACTATATTGCACATGTGAAGTAAATTTCTAATGTTTCAAAGCGCAACATCCGCCATTCTCCATGCTCCAACTCATAAAAAAGAAACGCGACGGCAAGGCCCTCACTAAAAAAGACTATGCTCGTTTCGTCAAAGGTTTCGTCTCTGGAAACATCCCCGATTATCAAGTCGCTGCATTTTTGATGGCTGCTTACTTCAAAGGATTTACTACTAAAGAAACCGCCATTCTCACCGATCAGATGATGCGCTCCGGCGAACTCATCGACCTCTCCGAGGTCAAAGGCATCAAAGTAGATAAACACAGTACTGGTGGCGTTGGTGACAAAACCACGCTCATATTAGCGCCACTCGTAGCGGCCGCTGGCGTTCCTGTGGCGAAGATGAGCGGCAGAGGTTTGGGCCACACCGG
This sequence comes from Saprospiraceae bacterium, assembly GCA_045105695.1. GTDB lineage: Bacteria > Bacteroidota > Bacteroidia > Chitinophagales > Saprospiraceae > CALGLS01. Next base: position 547 of record JBGCDT010000283.1, read on the forward strand.
AGGTACTTTGGATAAATTGGAATCCATCAAAGGACTACAGGTTTCCATGTCCAAATCTGAGTTTATTGATAAAATAAAAAAACACAATATCGCCGTCTGTGGACAAAATGCAGAACTTGTTCCCGCAGATAAAAAGCTCTACGCACTGCGCGATGTGACTGGTACGGTTAGAAATACTTCTTTGATTGCGTCTAGCATCATGAGTAAGAAACTGGCTTGCGGAGCGGATGCCATTGTGATAGATATAAAGGTAGGTTCGGGAGCTTATTTGAAAACGGTAGAAGAAGCAGAAGAACTGGCAGAGATCATGATCGGCATCGGTAAGGAAATGAAGCGTAAGGTAGTAGCTGTCATTTCAGCGATGGAACAGCCACTTGGCTTTGCGGTTGGTAATGCTCTGGAAGTTAAAGAAGCCATCGAAACGCTGCAAGGAAATGGCCCTGAAGATCTCACTAGTTTATGTTTAGAATTAGGTAGTCAGATGCTCATTTTAGCGAAAGCGGCAAAGAATCAAAAAGAGGGAGTAGCTATTTTGCGAAAGCTCATTAAGAATGGAAAAGCTTTTAGAAAATTCAAAACTTTCGTAAAATCGCAAAGTGGTGATACCACTGTTATTGATAATATGAAAAAGCTGCCGAAGTCGAAATACAAGGAAGTTTTTAAAAGTCCTAAAAGTGGGTATATTGTGGAGTTAAAAGCGCTGGAAGTAGGACTAGCTTCGATGGCCTTGGGCGCAGGGCGAGAGACGAAAGAATCAGAGATTGATTATGGGGCTGGCATTCTGCTAAAGAAAAAAATCGGAGCTAAAGTTAGAGAAGGCCAAACGTTAGCGGTGTTATATTCAGATAATCGAAATAAGTTTGCAGAAGCAAAAAAACTATTGACAAAAGCTTTTGATATTAACAATGATAAGCCAAGGGCTGCCAATTTGGTCATTAAGACGATTCAATAAAAGACTTTAATTAAAATGGAAAATTCACCGACCAAAGAACTACAGCAACCAAAGGAGAAATTCTGGGATGCTTCTATGGTGGTTTCCGTTCTTGCCGTTTTGATTAGCTCTATGTCTGCTTTCATAAGTTTGAAAGAATCGAATATTATGATGCAGCAGCAACAGGTGTTAGCAGAGCAGCAGGAAGCATCGGTTTGGCCATATATTTCAACCTTTTACAGTCATAGATATACAGACTCTACTGCTTACTTTGAATTTTCTGTAACCAATAAAGGAGTAGGTCCCGCTATTATTGATAGTGTGCAATACATCTATAAGGATTCAATAATAGAGTCCTGGACTTTATCTAAAGTCCTTCAAAAGGAATTTCCGAAAATAAAAATTAGTCAAATTCAAAACGCCTCTTTGGATGGTTCTGTATTAGCTCCTGGCGAGTCTTTTAAAATCATAACAGAACAATTTTCTACATCAAAAAATGGGTTCCATCAAGTACAGAAAATATTAAACCTCCTCGATCAAGATTACAAAATAAAATTTTGTTATTGCTCCGTCTATGGAAAATGCTGGCAAGTTGATGGAGATCAAACAGAGCGATCAACGGATTGTACTTTTAGAGAAGAGATTAGGTGATTTTTGTAATGTAAAAATAAACATTATTCTGTATCGGGTTACTGGAAAACCGGAGGCCAAGCGTTCATGTACGATTTAATTGAAATAAAACGATGAGCATCTGTTTTTCAAAATAATCTGTTGCCAGAAGTTTAGTGACCGGCCTTATAAATTTGGCCGTTAAGAAAAACTGCAAAGCTATGCAACAAGAGCAGTCCAGAGCCTCTTGGAGGCGACCTCGGACTGCGAGCGGGAGGGCTGCATTTTTTTAGGCCAAATTTATAACGCCTTGGGTTTTTGGTACTTTTTTGCCAAGAAAAAAGTACACGTAAAATTAATTTCGATGACAATCAAATCCTGAATTTTAAATAAAGATTTTCATCATAAAAACCATTACCTGTACAATTCTAAACATGGCAAAAACAAAAAACAAAACCGCTAAAAAATCAACCCACTCCATTGAACGCAATCCCGGCGTCCCCTTCAACACCGCCTGGTTCGATGACATCAACATCAACCGATCCGCCGTTGAACGCCGCGCCGCTACCCTGACCAAAAGGCGCTCCGTCAAAAAACAATACCAAGCCGCCTGGCTCCTAAAAGCCATCACTTGCATCGACCTCACAACACTGGCAGGAGATGATACTAAAGGCAATGTCCATCGGCTTTGCGCAAAAGCAATGAACCCCGTCCGTAAAGATATTTTGGAAGCACTCGGAATGGCTGATGAAAAAATCACTACGGGAGCTGTTTGTGTTTACCACAATATGATACGCGATGCAAAGATGGCTCTGGGCGATTCGAGCATGCCGATAGCTGCGGTCTCTACGGGATTCCCTGCGGGACAAGTTCCACTGAAAGAAAAAATCAGACAGATCGAATTGTCCGTAGCTGCTGGAGCGACGGAGATTGATATTGTTATTACTCGCCGCTTGGTTTTAGAATCGCGTTGGGAAGAACTCTACAATGAAGTCGCCGCTTACCGCAAAGCCTGTGGCGAAGCACATATGAAAACCATTCTCGCTACTGGCGAAATTCCAACCTATGCTAAAGTCGCAAAAGCTTCAATGGTCAGCATGATGGCTGGCTCCGATTTTAT
>JBGCDT010000284.1:0-2762 GCA_045105695.1 Saprospiraceae bacterium
GATCGATGATTGTATTGACCCCAGCAAAATCAATCCTTCTGCCCCTTGTACCAGAGAGTACGCACCTGTCTGCGGTTGTGATGGTAAAACTTACTCCAACAAATGTATGGCTAAGAATGCAGGTTTAAAAAGTTGGAAACCAGGGAAATGCAAAGATGACAATACGGATAGCGGCTGCATTGATGAATCAAAAATAGATAACAAATCACTCTGCATGCAAGTCTACAAACCCGTCTGTGGCTGTGATGATAAAACATACACAAACGTTTGCGAAGCTAAAAAAGCAGGACTTACGAAATGGACAGATGGTATTTGTGATAAAGATTGTATAGATAAAACAAAGATCACGAGTACCGATTGTCCTGATGTATATGCACCAGTCTGTGGCTGCAATGGAAGGACTTATCCAAACGCATGCTCTGCTAAAATCTCAGGTGTTCAGAAGTGGGTGGATGGGAAGTGTAAATAGGGTCTTTGGGAGTTAGTCTTTGGTCTTTGGTTGCCTTCTTTCGTGCGCTCATAGCTATAGTATAAACCACAATGGACACTATGTTACACAAAGTTTTTTTCAGTTAGCTTAGAAAGAACTTTGTGCAACTCAGTGTCCATTGTGGTAAAAAACATACGTCCCCCTAAGACTGAAAAGAACTCGCATTGTGACCTCGAAGTCGTGGGGCGAGCTTTTCCTAAAAACTGAAAAAGCGATGCCTCTTCGATTGAAGAAACATCGCTTTTTTTTGAAGTCTTATTTCGCGAAAACTATTTAAACCTAAGCGCACTAAAGACTAATGCCAAAAGACCAACAGCCTAAAACGGGCATCCCTGGCAAGCATCCACTCTTACGTTTTGCTGTGGAGCGGAGCGCTGGCGAATATCGTAGTCACCCATCGTTCCTAAGATTCGGAACTCTGTACGACGATTCATTTGGTGCTCTTGTTCGCTACAAGGAATTCTGTTGGCGCAGTTGTTTACATTCTTTGTTTCTCCATACCCTACTGATACTAAGCGATCACGCGGTGTACCCTTTTTTGTAAGCCATCTTACAACAGAGTCTGCACGTCTTTGCGATAAGCTTCTATTGTAAGCAGAAGAACCTCTGGAGTCTGTATGCGATCCAATCTCTACAATGTAATCTGGATTATCATTTAAGATGTTCAACAAGTTTTCTAACTCAGGATAATCCTCTTCTCGAATATAAGATTGATCAAAATCATAGTAAATGTGAACTAAGAAAGGAATTGGATCTCCTTCTACAAGTCCTCCGGTATCGGGTCCGATGTTCGGGTTTGTATTTGTAGAAGTATTGTTATTAGGATCATCCTCTCCTCCATTTCTATTTACGAAATCTGGATCGTTTGGATCTAGGGTAAATGGATCATCAGGATTAAGACCGTTCTTTGTTGGATCATTTGGATCTCCTGTACCTTCCGTTATATCAGTCAATCCATTAGGACCAACCTTCACTGGTAGTAAATTAATTGTAACCTGCAGAGTCGTCGCCTCTGTCATTCCTCTTGTACATTGATCTTTTATAGACTGAGCTAAGTAACCATCCATAGAACCTTTTACGACATAACAGCAATCTTCTTTAAGTGGGAACATGAAGTGCCCCATAGAATCTGCTAATACCGTGTATTCATCGTCTTCGCAATCGTTCGTTAATGTCACAGTAGCACCTGGAAGTGGCTGACCTGTACTTTCGTCAAATACAACACCTTCCAATTCAAACTTACTTTCTGGCTCTAGTGGAATTTCTACAAAAACAGGATCACCGATATTGATGTCTTTCGTACAACCTTCTTTGTCGTTGTCCAAATAACCTTCCATGCTTGCTGCAAAATTACAGCACTCATCCATCTTCATATCAATGGTTACTTTTCCATCAGGGCCAGTCGTCAATGTATTTCCTGTGCAATCGTTAATTACAGAAGCTCCTTCGATTGGCTCCTTCGTATCTTTATCATAAACTAAAATATGAACTGGAGAAGCTGTTTTTCGGAAGCTATAAATATCATCTCTACCTGCCCCACCTTCTCTATCAGAAGAAAAGTGACCACAGGTTCCTTCCTCGTTCATAACTAATCCGAAGTCATCTGAAATGGTATTCAAAGGATAACCAATATTCTGAATTTCGCCCCACTGGCCTTCGCCTTGGTCGTCCATGTAATAGATGTCTAAACCTCCAAGACCAATCTGCCCATCAGAAGAAAAGTACAATCTTTCAGTAGCATGATAGTATGGGAATATTTCATTTCCTTCAGTGTTGATGGCTGGACCTAAGTTCATAGGAGGTCCCCATTTTCCATTCATCTTTTCAGAAACATATAAATCCATTCCACCAAAACCACCAGGCATATCAGAAGCAAAGAAAAGACGTTCGCCATCTGTTGTTAAAGCTGGGTGAGCAACGGAGTACTCATCACTATTGAAAGGCAGGCCTTCAAGGTCACCCCATTTGTCTCCACCTTTGTTAACTGCTGTGAAAATTTTCAGCTTTACAATATCCTCATCATCTTTTCCAACCTTTCCGTTTTTAATATTATTTCTGGTAAAGAAAATCTGCTGTTCGTCTGTTGAGAAAGCAACTGCTGCGTCGTGAAACTTACTGTTGAGTTCGTCGTCACTGAACTTCTCAGGAGTACCGTAGATATAGTTACCGCACTCTTCTCCTTTTTGCTCTTCAGCAGTGATGTAGAATAATTCTAAGAAAGGATTACCTGTCCAGGTGTGCGTTCTTTTTACGGCAGCACCTTTGTCTCGCT
>JBGCDT010000285.1:0-4202 GCA_045105695.1 Saprospiraceae bacterium
GATAATAATTTTGATTTATAATTTTGATGCTCTTTTTCATGCTTTGATTATTCTTATGTTGATCTGTACTTTAATTATCACTGATAATAAATCTTCCGCCAAGGACCTCTTTCTTCAGTTTTAGCTTTCGCAAAATAAATACCTTTTGTAAATGTAGTGTTATAAATAATTGAGCTGAATCTCTTACTTCACGAACTCTTGCTTTGCTACTCTGACTGTTGCGCGAGGTCCATTACGAAGGCAGGCGCAAAGCTATGGCATTTTTTTTAGCAAAAAAATATTTATAATTAAGATGATTGTTTCAAAATTAATTTTCCTACCAAATCGTTTCTAAAAAAGTTAACTCAGAAACCTCAAAGAACCATCTTCCATGAAACGATTCCTTTTCCTTATCGCAACCACAATCTTACTAGCCTGTCAAACAGCTTCAGAACAAAATCAGAATGCTTACTCAAGCAAGAAATCAGAACCATCTTCCACCAAGCTCAACAGTAAAAAGAAAACCCAAGCTCAAAATCATCCAACCCCCAAACACCTCAGTTACTCCTGGCAAAATACCACGCAAAGTAATTCTAATCTCATAAATCGATTCTCCCCACCAAAAGGCTTTAAAAGAGTCCACGCACCTAAAGGGAGTTTCGCTGAATGGCTAAGATACCTTCCTCTTCAGAAAGAAGGTACTTCTGTTAAATTACACAACGGAAAACTAAAATGGAATCAGTTCGTCCACGAAGCCATTGTTGATATTGACATAGGCAAAGCAGATCTCCAACAGTGCGCAGATGCGGTCATGCGGTTAAAAGCAGAATACCATTACAGCAAAAAGGAATACGAAAAAATACATTTCAATTATACCTCAGGGCATAAAGTTTCTTTCGATGATTGGCGGAAAGGCAAGAGACCTAAAGTCAGTGGCAACTCCGTCAGTTTTCAAAATAATGGAAAAGTCTCTGATGCTTATTCCAACTTTAAGAAGTATCTCATTCAGATATTCTCCTATGCTGGTACCGCTTCTTTGACAAAAGAATTGAAAGCTAAAAGAATCAAAAATATAGCACCTGGAGATGTTTTCATTCAAGGCGGATTTCCAGGTCATGCTGTTCTCGTTTTAGATGTTGCAGAAGATGAAGAAGGAGGTCGCGTCTTCATGATTGGTCAATCTTATATGCCTGCTCAGAGTTTTCATGTTTTGAAAAATAAAGAGGATGCTGGGCTCAGTCCTTGGTATAGTGCCGATGTAGAAGCATTGTTAGAAACACCAGAGTGGACTTTTAAGAGAGGAGATTTGAAGGAGTGGGGATTATGATAAGGTGGATGAGGTTGATAAGGTTCGCTCAGGGCGTAGGGTTAACCAGTGATTTTGAGTTGATGTTTTTTTTGCTAATGCAGTTTGTATAAAACTTGAGCGCGTTCGAGAGTGTTCACTGTACTGCGTCTCGGCAAATTTACCTACTTGGTTTTCAGTATTATACCGGACACCAGAAACCGTTTACTTGTTTACCGTCCAAAGAAAATCCCCATCGACCTTATCTCCTCATCCACCCCATCACCTTTTTAACCAAAAAAATCCTACTTTTGCGGCGAAATTACCTTTGTAATAAATAGCTTTTATAACTATGATGACACCTGAACGTCATGTGAAATTCGAGAAGGTCGTCCGACAGCGGCAGACCAATATGACCGTCATCCTGGAGAACGTCCATGATCCGCATAACATTGGTGCGGTGCTTCGGAGTTGCGATGCCGTTGGTATCAAAGAAATGTACATTCTACATTCACGCCCGGAGATGGTTCGCGATGAAATTGTGATCAATAAACAGACCTCTACAGGTGCTCGTAAATGGGTGGATGTTTATCTTTTTACAGATGTCGAAAAATGTTTTGAGCACATCCGTTCCAAGTATGACAAAATCTACGGAACGCATATGTCTGAGGAAGCTGTGGTGATGAGTGAAGTGGATATGACGCAGTCTGTCGCTTTTTTATTTGGTAATGAAAAGGAAGGATTGACCAAGGAAGCCTTGACTTATTGTGATGGCAATTTTTTAATTCCAATGAAAGGTATGGTTCAGAGTCTGAATATCTCCGTTGCTTGTGCAGTGACTTTATTTGAGGCACTTCGACAAAGAGAAAACAATGGCAATTACGATGATAAACCAGTGAGCTCTGAAGAAGAACAAACCGAGTTGCTAACAACATACTTACAAAGACATAAAATAAAATGGACAGGGGAGGAGATTATTGAGTTGTAGCTAAATTTCGACTTCCTTATATCCAGCAAAAAAAAATGCCCAAGCGAAAGCAAGAGCATCCTTTTTTTTGGTAACCTAGAGTGGTTATCCCTTCAGCAAAAAGGTATGCTCGCTATTAGGCAAATTAGATGCCGTTCGTCTTATAATTTGAATTTCACTATGAAGTATAACATATTTAGGTTTTCCACCTGCTTTATCCTTTGTTTACTAGTGTTTTACGGATGTGGTAATAACTCATCCGATCCTTTTGCAAAATGTCAAAGAGGCAAGCCAATGGCTGTTTTTGAAGGAAGCTATGCTAAGATCGACAGCCAGCACTGGGAGCTGAAAGGCATGGATGGTATTGAGCAAGTTTGGTTTGAAAACGGGATGCAGCTCGAATTACTTCAACAAGGCTGTGATAAGGTTAAGCAAACTTTTCACTTCAAACTCCCCGGTGCTTTTGATAATGAAGAAGACTGGGTGAAGCTTTCTGCGAGCCAGTTTGAGTACTTGGGAGCCATCTCAGAAAAGCATTTTGAATTGGGTATTTGGGGGCAAGCGATCCAACAGCATGCGAGTAGTTTGTCGATAGGACAAAAGGTTGAATTACAACCAGGCTTCTCTGTAAAAATTGATAAGATCAGTGGTTCAGACTACGCAGTTTTGATGGTGGAACTTTCAGAAGATTAACTCTTTTCTTAGAGCTTGTAAAACACCAAATGGTCAAACACGTACTTCCCATTATTGTATTTTCTCAGTTCTGCTGCACCTCACTTTGGTTTGCCGGAAATGCAGTGTTATCAGATTTGGCCAACAACTTTCAATTACCTGATTCGGCTTTAGGACATCTAACCTCAGCTGTTCAATTTGGATTCATCATAGGGACTTTGGTATTTGCAATGCTGACTATTGCTGATCGATTTTCTCCTTCTAAGGTCTTTGGAGTCTGTGCTTTACTGGGTGCAGGTTTTAATGCACTTTCGGTTCTTGATAACAATACATTTACAAGTCTGTTTTTGCTGCGTTTTGCAACTGGATTTTGCCTTGCAGGAATTTACCCAGTAGGGATGAAGATAGCAGCGGATTACTTTGAAAGAGGACTTGGGAAGTCCCTTGGGTATCTAGTGGGAGCTTTGGTTTTAGGAACAGCTTTTCCCCATTTACTAAAAGGTATGGAGCTAGGATTGCCCTGGAAGCAAGTGATTCTGACGACATCAATCCTTGCGGTTCTTGGAGGATTGCTTCTTGCTTCTTTTGTTCCCAATGGACCTTTTCGAAGAGCTAGTCAGAAAGTTAAACTCAGTACCTGTTTTCTGATTTTCAAAAAAAAGAACTTCAGAGCAGCGGCATTTGGTTACTTCGGCCATATGTGGGAGTTGTACACCTTTTGGGCCTTCATTCCTGTTGTTCTTTTGCGTTATTCAGAAGACTACCTTATAGCACCCATCAATAGTTCGCTGTGGGCATTTTTCATTATTGGATCTGGAAGTATTGCTTGCGTGCTTGGCGGATACTGGTCGAAAAGGGTAGGAGCGAAAACTGTTGCGATCAGCGCTTTGAAGGTTAGTGGTTTATGTTGTTTGTTCTTTCCAGTTATCTATCATCTGTCTGACGGTCAAGGTTCTAGAGTTCTATTTCTAAGCTTTCTTTTACTGTGGGGAATGACTGTTGTCGCAGACTCTCCGATGTTCTCTACTTTAGTTGCCAGTTATGCACCTCCAGCAAATAAAGGGACCGCCTTGACTATTGTGAATTGTATCGGATTTGCAATTACAATTTTAAGTATTCAGCTTATTTCAGCTTTAATGGAAGTCATGGATTTTGAATACGTATTTGTATTGTTAGGACTGGGGCCAATGGCTGGTCTTATAGCAGCGCGGCAAGTTAAAATAAGTGATTGATCAAAAATAATGATAAGCTATTACCGAGACTATTTTTTGATTAGTCGAGGAATAAAAAACGGAGTTA
>JBGCDT010000286.1:0-8183 GCA_045105695.1 Saprospiraceae bacterium
GTCTCTGTTACTTTTGAAATCATTGATGATGAAACGCCGGAAGATACCGAGCCGTTCTTCGTCAACCTTTCTAATCCGACAAATGGTACCATTGCTAATCCTTCTGGAATCGTTACGATTCTAGATTCGGATGTACCGCCACCTGTCGTTCCAAACATTGGAATTAACGACATTACGGTAAACGAAGAAGACGGAACCGCCACTTTAGAAATTTGCTTGGATCAAACGACTACTGTTAATGTTTCTGTTGACTATGTAACACAAGACGCTACAGCATTAGAAGGAGATGATTATGTTTCAGCAAGTAATACTGTTAGTATAATTGCAGGGGCACTTTGTACTAGTGTAACTTTTGACATTGTGGATGACGAAACGCCGGAAGAAGTAGAATATTTCTTAGTCAATTTGAGCAATCCAATCAGTGGAACAATTGCTGATCCTTCGGGAACTGTGACCATAATTGATAGTGACGAAACACCTTGTGAGGACTCAGATGAAGATGGCATTTGCAACGAAGAGGACTGCGCACCTGACAATCCAAATCTACCAACGTTCCCAGGAACGGCTTGTAATGATAATGACGATAACACAATAGATGATGCTATTCAAGATGACGGTTGTACCTGTGCTGGTGTAGCTCCGCCATGTGACTTAACCGTTGACCTTGGAGAGAATATGACGATTTGCAACGGAGACAATGCGGCGATTACTGCCATCGTAGAAAATGCAGCGGTTTGTCTTCCACCAAATTGCAATACGACAACATTGGTAACTTACACTGGTGATTGTGATGACCCAACCGAATGTTTGCATGCATCTAGCGTAGCACCTTGTCTGACAGGTGTTTCTGGAATTTGTCCTACAGAAGGTCCTATTGCTTCTTCTTGTAACAATGATATCATTTGTATAGCGAGTATGTTCAATAGCTGGGATTTCTCTATGACTGCTGGAAATACTTTTGAGTTTAGAGAAATAGAAGCAGACTTCTGGTATCCAACAGATGGAAGTAATGCAGGAGGAGTAGGTAATCTCAGTTCATGTCCTACCTCTTACGATGCAGAAGTGAAATTCTTCGTCGACGATGTTTTAGTGGCAGAGAAGATTGTGAATGTTGATGAGAATGCAATTTTAACGAAAGTGGTCGGACCTGATACACCTTTAATTATTGAAACAGGTAGTACACTTAGAATAGAAATCGGAGGATCTCCTGATTCTGAAGATTGTGATCTATTTGAGCTGGCGGGTTTACGCGTCCAAGGATGTTGTGATGCTCAAGTACCACTTGAGACAAATACTTACAGTTGGTCTGGACCTGGAACAGCTAATGAAACTTCATCTACAATTATTGTTGCTGAAGAAGGGACTTACTGTGTTACTGTTACAGATTGTGAAGGTTGTAAAGCCATAGATTGTGTAAATGTTAAGCAGGCTCTTTTCCCACTTGCTGGAGAAATAAATGTATTAAATACACCGGCTTCTACAACGGCTAGTAATGGAGTATTGCAAGTATCTTCTAGCGGAGGGACAGGACCTTACACTTATTCTTGGAATAACGGTCAGACCAATGCAACCATCAACAATCTAGAAGCAGGGGACTACGAAGTGACCATTACAGATAACAATGGATGTACGACTACAAAATCCATAACATTAAACGCACGTGCCATTATTGGAGACTATGTTTGGGAAGATGTAAACCAAAACGGTATACAAGATCCTACAGAATCAGGACTGGAAGGAATCCTCATTTCCATCAATGGAATACAGAACAACGGTAACATTTACACCAACACCACGATTAGTGAAACAAACGGATACTATGCCTTTGACGACTTAGCGCCTGGAGATTATAACATTACATTTACACCTTCTGATGATTTGGTTGGATCGATCCAATCCGCAGGAAGTGATACTTCTTTAGATTCAGATGCAGATCCAAACACTGGAGAAACTGGGACAATCACCGTTGGTTTCAATGATATCATTGGCGATATAGATGCTGGTTTCCATATGGACTGTAGCGAGTTTGAACCTGACTTCACGATACCAGAACCCATTTGTGAAAACGTAATGGCCATCTTCGAAGCCTACCCAGTGGGTGCCGGTGCAGCATACAGTTGGTACTTCTTCAATGGGCCTACAACCAGTTCAACCTATATAGGTAGCCAAGCTGGTAAATCAGTTGGAATGTCTTTCACTTCTGCAGGTCAAAAGCTCGTTCGATTGAATGTTGTATTTGAAGGTTGTGAATTTAACATTGATGAAATTATTACCGTACTACCGACGAATGATCCAGCTTGTTCTAATTGTAATAACATAACAGCTGGAGGCCAAATTGGTACAGACCAAAGCGGTTGTGCACCTTTCAACCCTGGTGATTTAACCAACATCATTGCGCCAAGCGGAGGAAACGGTTCCGTAGAATACCGCTGGGCAGCTAGTATTACGAGTACCACTCCGACTGGTTTTGATGATCCGAATTGGACAGTCATTCCAAATGCAGACGAGATTGTATACAAACCTGGTACGATTAATCAAACGACTTACTACGTGCGATTCAGCAAGCGATCTGGTTGTGATGAGTGGACTGGTGTTTCTAATGTAGTGACTGTAGAAGTTCTGGGACAGGACATCACTGCGGAATTTGAAGTGCTAAGCGACCCTATCTGCGCAGGAACGACCATTGATTTGGCTGCTTTTGATATTGGTGAAAACGCTGGTTACGACTGGTATTTCTTCAATGGACCAAGCGCTAGCAATACCTACATGGGAAGCCGAAATGGGCAAGAGGTGAGTTTCTTATTTACGTCAAGTGGAGAAAAGCTAGTTCGTCTTTCCGTAGTAAATAGCACTGGTTGTTCGGCAATAGTAGATAAGATCATAACCATTTTGGAAGAAGACCATCCTGACTGCGTTGACAATTTAGTTCAGAATGATTTTGACTTACGTCTAAAACTGAATGCAGATGATGAAGTTGTTCTCGATTGGAAAGTAAATAATGAACCCGCTGGTGCAGTTTACGAAATTGAACATTCTTTGGATGGAGTAGACTTTGACATCATTGGCAGTGCAAATGGCGATGGTGAAAAATCAGGCAATGCAATGCTTTATGAGTACATTGATGACATGGCATCTTTTGGAATGAACTACTACCGCATCAAGCAGATTACAACAGATGGTGATTTCAGATACTCTTCTGTAAAAGACATTACCATTAGTTTCACGGACGGCAACAAAGGAATCGTATTCCCGAATCCAGCTACAGATATCACCTCACTACTCTTCTCTTCTCCATTGGAAAAGACAATAGACTTTGAAGTGGTCAATACGCAGGGTGTAGTGGTCAAACGATTTACGATGGTCAGCGGTATGGATCGAATAGATTTAAATGTAGCAACTTGGCAGACAGGTTATTACTACATTTATACGACGGAAGGAGGCTATCGTCAATTGGTGAATAAGGTCCTGAAGGCAAGTAACTAATTTTAGAAATTAAATACTTTAAATAGTAAGAAGGTATGATTGGATTTTCCGATCATACCTTCTTCTTTTTTTACGCCTTCGCAGCTTCTTTCTCTTTAGCTTCAGCTAATGCAGATTTGTACGTTTCCAAACATCTCGCTCTAGCAAAAGAATGTTCGACAATCGGCTCTGGGTACTCATCCGTTCCATATTCAGGAACCCATTCTTTGATGTATTCAAATTTTGGATCAAACTTCTTTTGTTGCGAATATGGGTTGAAGACTCGGAAGTAAGGAGCCGCATCGGTTCCACAACCAGCCGCCCATTGCCAACCGCCGTTGTTACTAGCTAAGTCAAAGTCTAGTAATTTATTAGCAAAGTAAGCTTCTCCCCATTGCCAGTCGATCAGTAAGTGTTTTGTTAGAAAACTAGCGGTGACCATTCGGACACGGTTGTGCATGAACCCAGATCTGTTCAGTTGTCGCATTCCAGCATCTACGATTGGGTAGCCCGTTTTTCCTTCGCACCAGGCTTTGAATTCGTCCTCGTTATTTCGCCATTCGATGAAGCTGTACTTCGCACGGAAGGGAGCATCATGGACGTGTGGGAAATTAGCCAAGATCATCGCATAGAAATCTCGCCAGACCAATTCACTTAGAAACACGTCATTCAGCTTCTGCGCTTTCCTGGCTTTCTGTCGAATACTGATGGTTCCAAAACGGAAGTGTATCCCTAGTCTTGAAGTCCCTTCGACAGCGGGGAAGTTTCTTTGTTCATCATATTGCTTGACCAATTTCTGAGTAACTGTTTTATCAGGGATTGGAACCTCAGAAGTTTTGAAACCCATGCTTTCCAAACTTGGCATTTCCTGCTTTTTCATTTTAGCGAAAGCGGAAAAATATTTCTCTGTAGGATAGGACTGAAAATAATAACTGCCCTCTCCCCCATCGACAGCATCTTTAGTTTGTAACTTTTTTAGCCACACTTTTTTGTAAGGGGTAAAAACAGTGTAAGGCGTACCATCCGACTTTACCACTTCAAGGTTTTCAAAAATCACATGGTCCTTGTAAGTTTTAAATTCGACGTCGTTTTGCTCCGCCAGTTTTTTTACTTCGGCATCTCTTTCCTTTGCGTAGTTTTCGTAGTCGTGATTGGTATAGATAGCTTCTGGTTTGTGTTCTTTGATTAGTTCTTTCCAGATGGCTTTTGGCTTTCCGTATTTCACAATCATGGAGCTACCCATTTCTTCCAGTTCTGTTTTCATCTGTATAATAACGTCGTGGATGAATTCGACTCGGGCATCTTCCTTGTCTTCCAGCTTGTCCAAAATATTTTTATCAAAAATAAAAACGGGAGTTACGTTTTTATGATTTTTGAGTGCGCGGTAGAGGCCGGCGTTGTCTTGAAGTCGGAGGTCTCTGCGGAACCAGAAGAAGGTGGCTTGCTTTGTCATTGGGTTTAGCGTTGTTGGTTTTAATGAATGTTGACTAATTCCAATAAAGTAAACAACGCTGGTTGAGATTGTTCATGGGATTTGGGGGAAATGAAGTTTGGTTTAGCTGATTACCCTTGTTAGCAATGTTAACTTATAGCCTTTGAGGAGTGTGGGCTTTTTAGAATGTTTCAGTTTCAGTGTGTAATACTAATTGAAAACGATTCTGCTTTTGGTGCTTGTTGCTATATTTGTATAGGCATAGAGTTATACATGACTTATAAAGCAAACTGAGATTATGACAAATCAAACAATCACTCCACTAACAAGAATTGTTTCTATGGTAATTGATCATATATCAATGACATTTATAATAATGATTTTCTTGATTCCAGACGTATATTCTAACATTACAAACGCATTGGAATCAAAAGAAGCAGTGTCATTCAATCCTGTATTATTACTTGGCGACCTCAGCTACCTAGGGATGGCTGCCTTGGGATTATATTTTTTCAAAGACATTTTTAATGGTAAAAGTATAGCTAAAAGAATTCTCAATCTACAGGTTGTAGATAATAAGACTGGAAAAGTTGCATCTCCTTTAAAATGTATAACTAGAAATATCTTTTGTTTGATTTGGCCAATAGAAACAATCATGTCATTGGTGAATCCCAAAAGACGAATCGGAGATTATGTAGCCGGGACGAGAATTATTCATGTTGACAAAAGCATAGAAGTATAAGCAGCTAAAACCATTACACTTAAGAAATCTGTAAGAAAGAATAGATATGAAAAAGCTACCTCTAAAAATAAAATTCAGAAAAATGACAGTGAAAGATGCGCATAGTTTACTCAAAATATATTCAGACAAAGAAGCCATGAAATATAGAGGCAGTAAACCGATGGAAAGCATTGAAGACGCTAGAGAATTTGTTAATACACAAGAATTATTAAAAGGAACAACGCTAACCATTAGAGAAGGAATTGAATCATTGGAGGAGAATAAAATAATAGGTAGTGTGATGTTTAGATTTAATGAATCTAAAAAAGAAGAATGTGAGATTGGATATTCAATCGGTCGGAAATTCTGGGGGAAAGGTTATGGAAAAGAAATCGTAAAACTTATGCTTAAATCACTTGAACAGAATAGAGCAATTACAAACATTATAGCATGGAGTAATAAAATGAATATTGCCTCAATTAAAATTTTAGAGAGAAATGGATTTGAACGAATAAAACAGGTCGATGAAAACGCTGACAACTACCTTTATCAGAAACAAAAATGAGCTATTTACGCTCAACAACAAAATCCCCCCAGTCCGCAATCGCCTGAATCAAAGGAATTGCCGTTTTCCCAAAATCAGTCAACGAATACTCAACCCTCAAAGGTGGTTTTGAAGCATACACCTTTCTCTTAATCAGCCCATCTTCTTCCAAAGCTTTTAGCTGTAGACTCAATGTTCTCTCCGTTACCGTAGGCATTGACTTTCTCAGTTCGTTGTACCTCAATTTACTATCCATCAAGTGGAAAAGGATAACCGTTTTCCATTTCCCACCAATAATTCCCATCGTTAGGCTTGTGCAACATGGATATTCTTTCCCTTTGAATTTGAATGTTTTTGACTTTTTTGTTTCCATAATCTATACTATCATTTTTGACCGTTATTGTAAAGATAAATAACTATACTTATGTTTGCAACTATAATTATTATAGTAGAATCAAATTCAAAAAAAATGAACACACCAAATATTGATAAAAACGAAGTTCTAAATGCTTTTCAATTCAGACATGCTTGCAAAGAATTTGATGCGACCAAAACAGTATCTGACGAAGACATCGATTACATACTTCAAACCGCTCATCTTTCCCCAAGTTCTTTTGGATTTGAACCCTGGCATTTTGTAGTGGTTCAAGACAAAGAGTTGCGAGAGCTGTTGAAACCTGTAGCTTGGGGAGCGCCATTGAAACTGGACACCGCTAGTCATTTCATTTTAGGACTGACCATGAAAGCACCTATGACGAAATGGGATGCCGATTATATCATGCACATGATGAAGGAGGTAAAGCAATTCCCAGAAGATGTAATAAAAATGTATTCTAAGTTTTATAGAGAATTTCAAGAAAATGATTTTGATTTAGATACCGACAAAAAGCTTTTTGACTGGGCGGCAAAACAAACTTATATCGCACTGGCGAATATGATGACTGCCGCTGCGCTGACTGGCATTGACTCCTGTCCAATTGAAGGGTTTCATCAGAAAAAAGCAGAAGCGTTATTGAAGGAAAAATTTGATATTGATACCGATAAATATGGTTTATCTTACATGGTCGCTTTTGGTTATAGAAAAGAGGCTCCTCCTCATGCAAAGACCAGAAGAAACTTCAAAGACATCATAACCTGGAAATAAATTAAACATGAAAACAATTTTAATAACCGGAAGTACAGACGGCATTGGTAAATTAGCTGCCATTAAATTAGCAAAAGATAAACACCAAATAATAGTACACGGAAGAAATAGCGAAAAGCTGGAAAAAACAATTACTGAAATAAAACAACTTTCCAGTAATGAAAAAATAAACGGCTTTGTTTCTGACTTATCAGATTTCAGTAGTATCAAAAAAATGACAACTGAATTAACGGAAGCATATTCCAAAATTGATGTACTAATAAATAATGCTGGTGTTTTTAAAAGTAGTGTCGCCCAAAACCAAGATGGTTTAGACCTTCGATTTGCTGTTAATTATTTTGCACCTTATTTATTGACTAAGGGATTAATCTCAATATTAAAAAACAGCCATGTTCCTAGAATAATTAATTTAAGTTCGGCCGCACAATCTACTGTCTCTCTTGAAGCATTAAAAGGTAATGAACCATTGTCTTCCCAAGAAGCATATGCTCAAAGTAAATTAGCGCTGACGATGTGGAGTTTTCACCTCGCAAAAAAATTTGATTTCCTGAATATCATAGCTGTCAATCCTGGTTCTTTATTAAACACAAATATGGTTAAAGAAGCCTACGGCCACCACTGGTCTCCAGCAGATAAAGGAGCAAATATTTTATATGAATTAGCCACTTTAGATAAATTCGATGACAGTAATGGAAAGTACTTTGATAATGACAAAGGCTTTTTCTCCGACGCTCATAATGACGCTTACAATCAGGAAAAAATCACTCAGCTAGTTTCGGAAACGGATAAAATTTTAAACGCATAAATGAGTGTATTTTCCAAAATAGCAAGCAAAGGTAAACTAACACTAGGATTGGTTTTCCCATTAGAAGCATATAAT
>JBGCDT010000287.1:0-21194 GCA_045105695.1 Saprospiraceae bacterium
GACATTGATATTGAAAAACTGGAGCGAGCAGCACAATTAGCTGATATACATGACTTTATAGCCAGCAAATTACCAGAAGGTTATGATACGATGATTGGCGAACGCGGGGTAAGACTCAGCGGAGGCCAACGTCAACGACTCGGTTTGGCAAGAGCTTTATATATCTCCCCTTCCGTTCTTGTACTCGATGAAGCAACAAGTGCTTTGGATAGTATTACGGAAAACAGCATCATAGAATCACTCAAGATGCTGCCAGAAGAGATTACCACTATTATAATAGCACACCGCCTTTCTACCGTAAAACACGCTGATTGTATTTACATTATTGACGAAGGAAAAATAAAAGCTAAGGGTACTTACGATTCACTCGTTCACTCAGACAAGTCCTTCAAGACAATGGTCAATCTTTCATAAAACACCTAACTTACTATGAACCGTTACTTTAAACAAATCGCTCTCCTTCTCTTCCTTGTTACTGGTTTTTTGCTACCCGCAACTACCGATGCGCACGCTCCCGATCAGAGCTACCTTTATCTTAGAATTTACAAAGATGCTATTGGTGGTCGTTTTGAAATGACAGCTAAGGATATGAATAAAGCTGTTGGACTAAATCTTCCAGACAAACTTAGCATGGAGATTATGGCGCCTCATTTAAAAACGGTACAGCAGTACTTAATCAGTCGTTCTAGTATCAAATCAGACCTTGGAAATTATACGGTTCGATTTGTAGAACCTACCGTACTGAATCTTGATGAAATGGAAGACTTTGTTCGGTTTCATTTCGAACTTGATGGCGTAGATGAAGTGCCGGAGAGTTTAGATATTTATTATAATGTTCTCTTCGATAAAGTTCCAAATCATCGCGGGATGCTCATCACAGAGTACAACTGGAAAGCAGGAATTGTAGACAACGAAGCCCTCTTCTCGAACGTATACAGTGGCGACAACACGCAGCAGTCCTTATCGCTAAAAGATGCCTCGCTCTGGAAAGGTTTTGTAGCTTTAGTTAAATTAGGAGTCTGGCATATCTGGATCGGATTAGATCATATCTTGTTCATCGTTGCCTTGATTCTACCGGCAGTTGTTAGACGGAAAGATCATGATGTTCCTCTGTCTTTGTCCACTGCAAACGATGGTTGGATTCCAGTAGATCGTTTCCGTCCAGCCTTTATGTATATTTTGAAAATTGTAACTTTCTTTACGATTGCACACTCTATAACATTGGCCTTAGCTGCTTTACAAATAATCAATCTACCTTCCTGGTTTGTAGAATCTATCATTGCCTTGTCTATCGCTTTAGCTGCTTTTCATAATATCAAACCAATCATAAAAAGTAAAGAATGGCTGATCGCTTTTGCCTTCGGTTTATTTCACGGTTTTGGTTTTGCAAGTGTCCTTGGCGAAAAAGGATTGGGAGGAGATTATATGATTTTATCATTACTGGGTTTCAACGTCGGAGTAGAACTCGGGCAGGTGTTAATCATCTGTATGGTCTTCCCAGTGCTGTATATCATTCGTAAATTCAAATTGTATCCAGCCATCATAAAATATGGTTCTGTGCTATTAATTTTCATTGCAATTTATTGGTTTATAGAAAGAGCCTTTGACATAGATTTACAGCTGGGAGCTTACTTCTGGCAGTTGGTTGGTTGATGCTACCCCGGCCTGTCTTCCCTTCCCGATCAACCTGTTGTAAAGGAAGGGAAGACAAGCTTTCAGGTAACTCAAATAAAAACATATGCCCATCGATAATAACAAACCAAAGCCCTCCCTCCTAGCCCAATGGAAAAAGAAGAAACAGCAAAAGGGTACCACTGCTGCTTCTATTTCTCCACGACCACAAGACAAACCCATCCCTCTCTCTCGTGGACAAAAACGTTTATGGTTTTTGCAACAACTGCATCCCCAAAGTTCCTTTTATCAATATGGTCATTGCTATAAAATCCAAGGAAAACTAGATAAGGAAATATTGACCAATAGTTTTCAACAACTTATCGAGCGACATGAAATCCTTCGAAGTAATTACAAAGGGACGGACGAAGGCGTTTTCATGACTATCCAAACTTCTTTTAAATTTGAAATAGAAACTTTTAACCTTAGTGATTTCACTGAAACAGAGCAACAACAAAAGGCAGAATCCATAAAGACTACTTTCGCAAAACAGACTTTTGACCTGAAAAATGATTTGTTATTGAGGGTCGCTTTAGTTCAGTTTTCAGAAAACGTGTACACTTTGTTATTGTCCATTCATCACATCATAGGAGATCGGACTTCGCTACTGGTCATGAATGAAGAACTTTTTTCTTTTTATGAAAATTTAAAAAACGAAAAAGACAGTAGTCTCTCTACATTAGACATTCAGTACCCAGACTACACCTTCTGGCAAAACGCTCAGACCACTAAAACCGAGGACATCAATTATTGGACGGAACAGCTCTCTGGGGAATTACCGCTATTGTCTCTACCTCATGATTTTCACAGACCAAAAAATGCTTCCTTTGAAGGAGCAAATCATAGTCGAATCCTTCCGGAAAAATTATCCACTGATCTTCAGCGACTAACGAAAGAACTACAGACCACTCCATACGTTTTGCTACTAGCAGCTTTCAAAGTACTGCTTTTCAGATATACCTCTCAATCCGATTTGCTCATC
This sequence comes from Saprospiraceae bacterium, assembly GCA_045105695.1. Classification (GTDB taxonomy): domain Bacteria; phylum Bacteroidota; class Bacteroidia; order Chitinophagales; family Saprospiraceae; genus CALGLS01. Next base: position 2,654 of record JBGCDT010000287.1, read on the forward strand.
GGTTCCCCCTTTGATAATCGCGACAAAAGAGCCTTGGAAAAGCTAGTAGGCTTTTTTAATGAGACATTAGTTCTACGCACTCAGTTATCTCCAGAGTGGACTTTCTCTGAGTTGGTTCAAAACCTAAAAAAGACAACGCTCGACGCACTCGCTCACAAAAGTATGCCTTTTGATGAGCTGGTGAAAACCATTCAACCCGAAAGATACGGCAGTGCCAATCCCATCTTCCAAGTGATGTTTTTGTACAATAAAGCTGCGTCAATAAACACTCAAGTCTCTGATTTTCAGATAGAAGAACAAACACTGGACATCGGTGTCTCAAAATTTGACATTACTCTTTTTGCAACAGATAAACCAAAGCATTTGGAACTGACAATGGAATATGCTACGGATCTTTTTCAAGAGAAGACCATTGCTCAGTTGTTACGACACTTGGAAAACATACTCACTTCTGTTGTCACTCAGAAGGATTTAGCTGTTGCAAAAATTGCTATGCTTGAAGAATCTGAAACGAAGTTGATTACCGAAGAGTGGAATAATACAAGCTGGGAACAACCTTCATATGATTCTATTCACCAACGAATAGACGAGATGGCTCTTCAGTTTCCAAATCAGACTGCTGTTACTTTTGGAACAGATTCTATTGCTTACGCAACTTTAAAAGATCGCTCTGACCAACTTGCAAGTGTATTGTTAGAAAAACAAAAAGATGCTTTAAAGCCAATCGGTTTATACACAGAGCGCAGTATAAATATGATCGTTGGTATTCTTGCGATTTTAAAAACTGGTGCTCCTTATCTACCTCTTGACCCTAACTATCCAAAGGAAAGAATCAGCTACATGTTGGAAGACGCTGGTGTTGAACTGGTGCTTAGTCAGGATGATTTGCTTGAGCAGTTAGGTGATGATACAATAACTAAAGTTTCGATAGAAGAACATTTAGAAAAAAACATAACAATAAGTACACGTTTTCCAGATGTAACACCTCAGCATAATGCCTACATCATTTACACCTCTGGAAGTACGGGAAAACCAAAAGGTGTTCCTATTAAACATAGGAATCTTCTGCATTCTACCTTTGCTCGTTTTTCTTTTTATCCAGAGAACCCAAAAGCGTTTTTGTTGCTGTCATCGTTTTCCTTTGATAGTTCAATAGTTGGGATTTTTTGGACCTTAGCTAGTGGTGGGAAATTAGTCCTTCCTCCAAAAAGAATAGAACAGGATCTTGCGCAATTAAGTAATATAATGGAGACCGAACAAGTAAGTCATACTTTGTTGTTGCCTTCTTTATACAACACTATTCTAGATCATGCTCCAACAGAAAAACTAAAGTCTTTACGCAACGTCATGGTCGCCGGAGAAGCTTGTCCTTCTTCACTTTCTAACAATCATTTTACAAAACTTCCAAACACCCAACTGTACAATGAATACGGCCCAACGGAAGCCAGCGTCTGGTGTATCGCCCATCAAATAACAGGTGAAGAAAAAGACTTTGTTCCTATAGGAAAAGCGATTCCAAACACCAGTGCATTTATTCTTGATGCGCAACTACAGGTTGTCCCGCTGGGTGTGAGCGGCGAGTTGTATATCGGTGGAGCAGGGCTGTCAGAAGGTTACCTAAACAGGCCCGAGCTGACTGCTCAGAAGTTCCTTCCCTCCCCTTTTGATCCTTCGAAAAAGATCTACAAAACAGGTGATCTAGCGCGTTTTCACAACAATGGGATGATTGAATTCTTGGGACGTGCAGACCATCAAGTAAAGATACGTGGATTCAGAGTCGAGTTGGAAGAAATTCAGGAAAAGATAATGACTCAGCAAGGAGTCACAGAGGCATTGGTTGTGGTATATCAAGACAGTGATACTTCTACTAGCAAAAAAATAATTGCTTACGTAACCGCCAGTGAATCAATGGACTGGGCCACACTTAAGCAGAATTTACAAGAGATACTTCCTGAATACATGGTTCCCGATGTATTCATTCCACTAGAGGAATTTCCACGTTTACCTAATGGAAAAATAAATCGTAAAAAGCTCCCCAAACCCTTATCAAACGAGAGTACATTTGTAACAGAATACATCGCTCCAATCGGTGAAACAGAAACCAAATTAGCCAGTATCTGGTCCGCTGTTCTTAAGATAGAAAAGGTTGGCAGAACAGATAACTTCTTTTCTATTGGAGGAGATTCTATTCTGAGTATTCAGATTGTGTCAAAGGCGAGAGCTGCTGATATTTTGCTGAGGCCAAATCAGATTTTCGAGCAACAAACCATAGTGGAACTAGCGGCCGATATTGACCAAAAAGAAAACATCGCCCCTCCGCCTACTGAACTTATAGAGAATCCAACAAGCTATCCATTGTCCTCTTTGCAAAATGCTTTTTTATTTAATAGTCATAGCGAAGAACAAGATCAGGGGCAGTTGTTACTAGCCTTTGAAATCAAAGGAAACTTAGTTATCGATATTTTCAAAAAGGCATGGGAAGGCAGTGCTTTGCGACATGATGCGATGCGCGCTTTTGTAAAAACAGAAGAGTGGAAATCCGCTACACAGGTCATTGCGGCCGATGTCGATTTTGACTGGCAGGTTCTTGATTGGTCGAACTCAAGTTCAGAAGAGCAAGAAAATCTATTGAATGAATTCCGTCTAAAAGCGACGGCAGAGCCATTAGATTTAACAAAGTTTCCCGTTTCCAAAATGACGTTAATCAAGCTTGGAGACAATAATAATCTGTTAATCTGGGTTTGTCATCACCTCTTCTTAGATGGTTGGTCCTGTGGCATTATCCTGAAGGACGTGATGGAGTTGTATGACAATTTGAAAAACAATAACAATACAATTACAAATCCACGACCAAACTACTTGTCCTTTTTAAAGTGGAAAGATAGCCAAGACAAAACTACTGTTGAGCACTTTTGGAAAGAAAGGCTACAAGATTTCGATCGACCTTTACTTTTTTCTAACAATAAACGCACGGATGTTGGTGACAACAAATTCAAGGACACCTCTGTAACCTTCAGTAAAGCTGAGACCCAGGCCATTCAAGACTTTTGTCAAAAAAACAAAATCACCAGTAGTGGTTTATACCAAGGGATCTGGGCGATGTTGCTGAGTCAGTTTTTTCAAACAACAGATGTACTTTTTGGACTAACCGTAACGGGCAGATTCGCAGACTTTCCTCAGATAGAAAACATCAGTGGTTTGTTTATGAATATCCTACCGAATCGTTTTGACTTAAGCTCTAACAATGGTTTTACAAATTGGTTACAGACCAATCAAAAATCACAAGGAGTACAAAACAGCCATGATTATTTTTCGCTGGACGAAATACAAAATACCATAGAGTGGCCTGCTCATCAAGCTTTATTCGATAGTCTTTTTGTCTTTGGCAATTTCTTGAAAGATGGTTTGGCGGTAGGCGATTTATCCATCGTAGATTTTGAAGGCGGTTTTTCATCCACCTATCCATTGACCATCCACATCAATCCAAAACCAGAAACAGAAATCAAATGGCGCTTTGATAATCAGCGATTGACAAGAGCCACAGTAAACTGGTTTAAAGAAGGTTTCACAACTATCGTAGCAGCCCTACCAGATCTAAAGACAGAAGAGACCTTAGAAAATGTAATACAAAAAATTGGTAGACGTCCTCATCGGCTAAGCAGTCAAACAAACCCCCTAAGTTCCTCAAAATCAACAGATTTACTGAAATTCAGTGAATACGCTGGGCCACGTAATCAGACCGAAACAGATCTGACGTTACTCTTCCAGAACCTGTTCAATCTTCCACAAGTCGGCATTCACGATAACTATTTCGACCTCGGAGGAAACTCACTGATGGCCATTCAATTATTCGCTAAAATTGAAAAAGAACTAGGAACTGTCCTTCCACCAGCTACGCTATTTAAGCATCCAAATATCGCAGGGATCGCTTCTTTTATCAATAACGAAAATCAAACTCAGGAGAATTCTTCTTTAGTTGCTTTGCGTAAGTCAGGAGATAAGCCCCCACTCTTTTGTCTCCATGGAGGAGGAGGTCACGTTTTTTTCTATCAGGGATTGACGAAATATTTACCTTCCAATCAGCCGGTATATACGATACAACCCAGCGGTCTGGACGGACAAGAAAAAAAGCATGGAACGATTAAAGAAATGGCTGCACATTATATTAGCATTCTAAAAACAGTACAGCCTGAAGGCCCTTATCACATTCTGGGAACTTGCTTTAGCAATGCCGTAGCCTTAGAAATTGGCCACCAGTTATTAACGACCGGAGACTCCATTGCGACTTTGTTTATTATTGATTCTGCGCCCGTCCATCTCTTCGGAGACGACGAAAGTGGGGAACGTAAAACAATGGCTCGTTTTTATGACATGCTAAAACGAGGAGATTTCAGTCGTATCAAAAGTAAAATTTCCAGAAGGTTCTTTCCTTCTAAGCCCTCCCCTAACGCAAGTCAGATAGTCGATACCATAGAGTCTAAAAGAGAGGAAACGGCTTCCGAGAAAAACCTGCGTCTCACCATAGATTCCCTCAATAAATTATACGCAGATTATCACTGGCATCCGCTGGATACGCAGATTCACTTTATTCGCAGCAGCGAGTTTCATCAGCGGAAGGATAAGAAGTATCACTTGACGCAGTGGAATAAACTAGCGAAAAAAGGTCTGGAGGTAAGCATCGTAGAAGGACATCATTTTACTTTGTTTGAGGAGCCAGAGGTGCAGGGACTTGCAAAAGAAGTGGGTAGGGTTTTGGATAGTTCGTCTGGCGAATCTTGAAAATGGAATAATGAATCTTAGTTCTTTAAGAATATCTCTGCTTAGGGATAAAAAAAATTCCCCGTGTTTTTTTTGAAAGCACAGTACGTACTTTTTTACATCTCAGAATTTCTGAAAGTTAATTTATCCAACAGCTTCGCTACTTTTCGATCTTCATATACTTTGCTGATTTTTTCGATATGCCTTTCGCGGTGTAGGTCCGTTCCTAAGAATTCTACGTAGCCTTTTTCTAATAATTTAATGCCCAGCAGCTTCTGTCCTTTGCCGTAATGACCTGCGAGGGAAAGTAAATTCACTTGAAAATAACAACCCATTTCTTTCAGCTTTTCAAACTTTGCAAAATCCTTTTCATAGTAAAGGTAGCGTTCTGGGTGCGCTAGAATAGGTTGATAGCCTTTTGCTTTTAGTTGGAAGATCGTATCAAAAACATTAGAAGGTGGCGCGAAGGTGGACAACTCTACCAGTAGATGATTTTCCGAAAAGGTTAAGAGTCTTTTATTTTCTTTTAGCAAATTGTCAAAAAAATCATCCAGATTATATTCAGCAGCAACTGAGATTTCGATGTCTATCTTTTCTTTTTCTAATGCTTTTATTAGTTCTACTAAACCAGTCTCGATTCGCTCAGGAGTATTTGGATAGTACTCGCCCATAATATGTGGCGTGGTGATGATCTTTCGATAGCCCAAGTCCATCAGCTGACGGATGAGGTCAATAGATTCTTCAATGGTTTTAGAACCATCGTCAATACCAGGAATGAGATGTGAGTGAATATCCGTTTGAAGAAAGGAAAAATCTGCTTTTCGCGCAGGAGACTTTTTGAAGAAGTTGAACACTTAAACGATTTTATGTTTTCTCAATGAAGGTCCGCAACAGTACAAGTTGCTTAAACGTGAAGATAACTTTTAGAGATCGATTCGGAAAAAATAGAGGCTATAAAAAACAGAAGCCCTGAATTACATATTCGTAATCCAGGGGCTCCTGTTATAATAATACGATCTATAGTAACTAGCTAAACACTAAAGTAGTATTCAGCAAGTCACCTTTTAGCGCTTACTATAAATTCAAATTAGTTTCCAGCTTTGATGAAACGCTGACTCACTTCCAATCCAGGGATTCTAACAACGTGTACACCATCGCTCAATTCACCCACCTCGAAACTAAAGGTATTCAACCCTTCTACTAAGTCAATCTCACGAGTCTGAACTAATGCTCCACGAATATCGTAGATCGCAAGCATCGCCGTTTGGTTCGTTGTAGATTCCACTTCTAGATTAAGTACAGTAGAAGCCGGTACTGGCACGGGTGTTATAAATAGATCGATTAATATTTAATTTTCAGATGTTATACCAGAGGTACGAGGATATTTTTGGTTTTGGTTTTTTCAAATTTGAAAAAAATGAATTTAACAGTATCTCTAAGTCGTTGATTTTAGCCATAGAAAGAGCCTGCGACATGAATAAATTTCATTCGCAAAACGAGAAAGAGTATGATCTCAAGAAGAGTCTTTTGACGGAGGTCAAGTGAGTCTAAGATTTCAAATCGGGCTAAAATGGTCTCGTAAGTTCTGGAGGACGCATATAATAAGTTTCCAATGTGGCTATTGTTCGAACATGTTTTATTTTTATATTCTGAGTTTACAATTATGATTATGAATAGGATGATTACGGGTATGATCGAGTAGAAGTGAAAGAACTTGGTTAGGCCTATTATTTTACTAGAACAATCTATTTATTTTCAACTCAGGTAAGATTAGGATCAAGAGGCACATTAGCTTAGAAACATCGTAAAACAAGCGTTACTAATTATCCTCTTTTAATAATAGCCAAAAGCTGGAGAGGCCTTTATGGCAAATTAGAAAAGCCCGCAATTAAAAGATTGCAGGCTTTAGTAACATTTACTGACCTAGAAAAAGCTATCTGGCTACCTCCAAGACTACTTCTTGTTCTTTATCAGGAAAGACAACCAGCAGCGCACAAATAATAATTACATTTTTATAAATATACTGTCCCAACAAGGTCGGTGAGATCAAAGAGTCCTGAAAAACCAACTCCGGTGATAAAAACAAGGGAGAGAAGGTCATCACCAAATGAGCAATCGCAATGATAATGATTGGACGCAACATGGTTCGGATCATCAGGCAAACTCCAATTCCGACCTCTAATGTTGCCAACAAATACAGACACAGTTTAGGCGGCAACAAACCAAAAGATAGTTTGCACACGGTACTACAGCCTATCTCCTCAGCAGGGCTAAGATTAGGAAAAAACTTTAGGATTCCGAAATAGAAAAATACCACCCCTATACTAATAGTGAGAAAAGTAATTTTTTTCTGAAAGTTGTTATTCTCTGAAAAATTCATAGGAATAATGATTTGGTTTTAAGTAATTGCTTAGTGCTAAAAAACAGAAAATCATTCAGAACGAGCGACGCTGAAATGACTATTACTTAAAATCGATTTTGAAAAAAACGGAGGGGAAAATAGAAGGTTCTAATATACAAAAATCTGTCTTGACTTATTGGGGTATTTATTAGCTACGCTTAAACAAAAATATTTATATTCCTAGTAATCAATGAATTACACATATCAATTGATTTCAAGCCCTAGGTTTATTTAATCTTCTAACTGCTCCAAAGCAAGCCTACCCTTCTCATAATTAGGATTGATTTTCAAGGTCTGTTGATAGCACGACTTAGCTGTCATTGTATCTCCTATATTCAAATTCGCATTGCCTAATAATCGCCAAGCATAAGTTGACTTCTCATCCAATGTGAGATAGTACTCCAGAATCTCTTTTGATTGTTTCCAATGCTTACTATTTTCTAGAATGGCTCCTGTAGTAAGTATATCTTCATCATCTACATAATAATTATCCGTTGTATCTTTTTTCATTTCTGACCATAACTCCCTTGCTTTTTCCAAACCATCTTTTTTATATACCTCCGCAAATTTATAACGAGCTGATAGGTTGTAGGACTTTGGTTCTTTATTGAAAAGAATTTCTGAAGTAGCATTAATAATCCTTGCTGTTCTAGAAAAATCCCGATTGGCCATCACAATAATTGAGTAATCGTCTTTCGGATAGATGTACATCATGGCTTCAAAACCGGTATCAAAACCCGTGTGCATGATAATCGGACGGTTCAGGTAAGATTGCAAAAACCAACTCAGTGCAATTTCATCCTCCCAAGGAGTATCAAACTGAGGTGACAACAAAAGGTCAAAATATTTCTCTTCCAATAATTCATAATCGCCATTTTTTCCTTTTCCCAAATGAATCATTCCCCAACGACACATGTCTGGCAGTGTAGTCACTACTCCTGAGCTTGGGAATAAGCGCTCGTTGTATGGATAAGGTGTCAATTGCTCAGTTGTCAAACTGTAAGAATTAGCTGTTGCCCAATTGGAAGGGAATCCATCTTTTGACTTCTTAAAGCCAGTGCCAGTCATTCCAGCTGGTTCTAAAACAGCGGTCGAAAGATATTCGTCGAATGGCATTCCGCTCGCCCGACTAATCACAACGCCTAATAAATCAAATGCAGAATTACTATAACTAAATTTTTCACCTGGCTTAAAGTCCAATTCCTTTTCTTGCAGAATTTCTAAATTTTCATTAACTGCATCAACTCCGTAGGATGGATTGAGCCAATCATCAACCGCTATATTTCTTGGAATACCAGAAGTATGTGACAGAATATGACGAATGGTGATTTCAGAAAATCGATCATCTTTCATTTCAAATTCAGGAATATGATCCACTATCTTATCATCCAATTTTAATTTGCCCTCCTGAACCAGCTTCACTATAGCAACTGCCGAAAATGGTTTAGAGACAGAGGCAATATGAAAAGCAGTGTTAAAATCTGCTTTTATTTTTTGTCCAACATCTGCATATCCAAAAGTACGAGCGTAGAGAATTTCCTTTCCATTCGTAACACCAATGGCTAAGGCCGCTTTATTGTCTGTCAACATTCGGAGTGCTTTAACGTAGGGCGTAAGCAAACTGTCCAGGCGTTTTCCTTCTTCACCAATAACGATGTTTTCTTTTATTTGAGTCAATGGTCTTTCCGTAGGTGATTGACAACTCAAAAAGTAAAAAAGAAAAGACAATAGAAAGATTGGTGTTTTCATTTTTTTAAATTTTAATCAGAGTTAATTTTATATTCTTCCAACAACTCCAAGCCTCCATTAATTAACTGTTTCAAATTTGGATGTGCTGCACGAAGTTCTTCGAGGTGTTGACTTAGCTCCTTTTGCAATTCCTCCCCTTCTGCAAGTTCCAACAACTCTAAGGTAAGCAACCATTGTTTAGGATGATCATTTTTTAAAGATTGAAAAATCGTTTTTAGCTTTTCATCTTTTTGTGTTTCCTCCTCTCTTAGTTGACGAACCAGCGCGTATTGATTTTCGAGATCTAAAGTCGCCTTTGATTTTTCAGGTCGAATGGTTTCTACTTTAGAAGCTTCGTACAAATTCGGAAATGAATTATTGTCAGCAGCTCCTGCGTAGGCGGCAATTATTTTACTACCGATGGCCATGTCAAATTCACCATACTCTGGTTTAAATAAAACTTCATCTCCATAAGTAACGGTGCAGTCTGTCAGTTGAATCAACATCAGTTTTCCTTGGATATTTCTGATGCCAGTCACGTTCATCCCTTCGACTTTGATACCGCTTTCAAATTCAAAAGACAGCCATTTGTTATCATAAAAATTATAAGCCTTTAAATCAAAGGGCCCCATGTCTTCAATAGCCAGATTGATATTTTTTAGTTTCCCTAAAGGTGAGCTAAAACCATGGCTATGATAATTTATTCCATGACCGATTAATTCTTTTTCACGAAAAGCTAAAGCTGTTGGTCCATTGGTTTTGAAGAAAATAACTTCGTTGTCTTCGTTTAGAATCCTTCGTTCGAACTGCCCAGAGATTTGCAAGCCGGTATTTAACTCTATGGTTCCGACCATTTGAGATTCGATGAGTTTTTGCAAACCTTTTGCTCCTCCTTTTCGCAAACTTAACGTGTTGGCAAACTCTTCTAAGACTTCCATCAAGTAAGAAAAATCTGGCGTTACATAAAGCTGCGGTTGTGGTTTAGTAATGTCAAAACCTTGCTGAGCAGACTTGATCGAGTAAGGCAATTTCTTCACTTCAGCACTCATACACCATTTGCTTTCTCCGATAGAAGATAACAAACCAGCCCCATAAATTTTAGGATCTTCCAACGTTCCAATCAAACCATACTCTACACTCCACCATTGTAAATTCCGCATTTGCGCCATTTCTGAAAAGGCAACTTCCATCTCTTGCAAGCGATCTACTTCTTTGGTAGCCATTTCAATTTCTGATTCCTCAACACCTTCTGCCTCTTTTAAAATCGACAATTTCCGAACGGCTTCGTACAACTCAATGTCATGTCGCGACATAATCGCCTTGGCTCCCACATCCCCTAAACGTCTCAGGTATTCTGCATAATCCGGATTCGCAATAATGGGCGCATGCCCAGCCGCTTCGTGTACAATATCAGGAGCGGGTGTGTATTCGATATTTTCCAACTGCCGCATATCAGAAGCAATGACCAAAACCTTATATGCCTGAAACTCCATAAAAGCATTGGGTGGAATAAAACCATCCACTGCTACTGCGGCCCAGCCGATTTCTTTTAGAATGCGGTTCATGCCATACATGCTTGGAATCTTTTCTATGCCGATCCCTGTTTTTTGAAGTCCTTCGAGGTAAGAACTGTGCGCTACTTTGGAAAGATAGCTTACGTTTTTGCGCATGACATAACGCCAGACTGCCTGATTGATAGGCGTGTAAGTATCATAGTCCTGTGGCTTGATAAATTGCTTGAGATGCTCGGGCAAGCGGTCGATGAGTTCGTTGGATTCGAAGGAAGGGTGCTCTGTCATTTTATGAATTTGAAAAACTGTAATTGTATTGTTCTTGGATCAGGTTGATGAGGAGGATTTGGTAGATGGGGCCGATAGGGTTTCCCTTCTTATGTATAAAACGTATTTATTAAAATGGAGGATTCGGCAGATTTACCTATATGATGTTCAGCGTTCTACCGAATACCGTCTTATATAAGTTGCCCCTCATCAACCTAATCCACCTTTCCAAGCTCATCTCCCCTAACAACACACTTACAATTTCAATGGTTCAAACTTGCCACTATCATAAGTATAAACCCCATGCTCGTGAGAAGTAGCGAAGAGTTTCCCCTTACGATCTTTGTATAGGCCAAATAGAAAAACCGTTTGACCATTTTCTTCGATTCGATATTGAACCAACTCCTCCCCTTCTTTTTTCCAAAGACCTTCACCATAAGTCAAACCCCATAAATCACCAGCATCATCTTCCAGTATAGACATGAAGTAAAGTGGGTCTGTAACCTCCTCTCCGTTTTCATCAAGCTCAATAGCACCTTTTTTTCTTTTGTAATTTAAAAAATGTCGATCTTTTTTCTTTTGGCTTCCTGGTTCTATCTCATAGCGATAAGTCGGATTGCAAAACCAAAAATCCCCGTTCTTATCTTCAAAGATGGAACGAATCCCGAAGGCACCTCCTTCAGGTGTAATATCCAGGTGTTTTTCATAGAGCCAGCTAACCGTTTCTCCATCATAACGACATAAGCCCGCCGAGGCTGTACCAAACCACATATGACCGCGGCTATCTTTATAGTGATCATAAATACCGAAGGGTGTATAAGTTGCTCCTGGGTTATACATATAGAAAGTGTCTACTATTGGTGGAGAAGGAAAAGTAAGGGCATATAGTTTTTCACCGTCGTAGCGAAAGGGGCCATTTGTATCAAAGTTTGATCCTCTGAACCAAAGGTCACCTTCTTCTAATTTCCATACGCCTTTTTCTTTGGCGACAGTTAAGGTTTCTAATTTTTCTCCGTTGTATTTGGTAACGCCTCCTCTCGTATCGAAATAGATGTTACCGTTCTTATCTTCTTGAAAACCAAGAGAGGAATCTCCAGCTAATCCATCTTCTGTTGTAAAATGTCTTAATTCTTTATTGTTGAATTTGTAGACGCCATTTGATTTACTGCCAAACCAATAATTATTTTTACTGTCCTGAAAAACAGACCAGATGTCTTTTTCCATTTCTGAAACGACGGTGCCTATTTCTTTTTTTACAATATTATTTTCAGATGTTTTATGATCAGCGTTCATCTGAACAGTACAAGAAGAAAAATACAGCATTATTAAAAAAGAAAATTTTAGTCTAAAAAAAATATTGGGAAGCTGTAAAATCATGAGGTATTTTTAATTATTGAAAAAGCATTCACAAATTAAGTTATTAATTTTCAACTAAAAAATAACGTACTCGCTCGGACTTGTTATTTAGCTGTTAATCCATTCTAAAACAAAGCTCTAGAAAAGCCATAACCTTAACTTGACTAGCAAATAAAACACTCACATATGTTACGATACTCGATGGCTTGCCAAATAATGAAGTCAGTACACTTACAGAAGGCAAGGATGACAATATTTGGTTTGGTGGAAGTGATGGACTTTGGCGATATGATGGAGAGATCGTAAAGGATATGACAACTGAGTAGTGTCTGGTTTCTTTTAAATCAAAAAAATAAGTCATCCCATTATATCAATGAGATGACTTATTTTTTTAGTTACTAAAAGCTGGTTATTCACAAAGTGTAGCTGTAAAAGAACCTTCGACCCATTTATCACCTGTATCAGGATCATCACCGCCCTTTACTTTTCCAGAAATCTCTGTATCAGATACTGAGGTTATAATTACAGTACAACCAAAGAAAGAAGTATTCGTAATAAACGGCCCTTGACCATCATATTCTTTCTCTTCAAGTGCTTCTGTCGTTTCTATGAAAAAACGAATATCACCATTCAACTGACCGCTATCACAGTCTTTATTCTCTCTGTATAAGTGAAAGTAGTACCCCTCGTCGCTGAATAGAGTTCGATTTTCTACTAGAGCTGAACCAAGTTCAAAAGCTTCGTTCTCATTGGTAGAACCTTGGGCTGGTTGGTTGGAAATCTGTTCAGAGCCATCTTCTTCGTCATCTACTTCTTCGATGGTACAGTAAGACATTAGGAATACACAGGGTAATAATAGAAAAGTGAATTTGAGAAATAATTTCATACTGCGAATATTAATTTAATTATGAATAAAAAGGTTAAAAAGACAGCTCCACATAATTCTATGCAAAGCTTTAAGACCTATATACAACGATTACTGAGTTTGATTCGCAGCCTTATTTTTCGAGAAAAATCTACGCTAGCTTTCCATCAACTGATCCAAGTAAGTTGATCCAATTTGATTATCCATTCTCCGTTTTCTTTTTCCAGGATCAACAAAAAACCATACGCACATAAATAACCACAGTATTCTCCATACTCTATTATTGCTCTATTCTCTTCTGTGAGATATGGCCTCTGAAATTGAAGAAAGCCCTCTCCACGAGTTTCATAGAAAGCATTCCATCCCTTTCCTCCTGATTCAAAATAACAATCCAGTTCCGTTTGGGCCATCACTTCATAGTCGTCACTTATCAAGTCTTCTTTCCAATAAAGCGAGGTAGAAACATGAGCATTATATTCTTCAAATACTGTAGAATCTAATTCGTATGTCTCTAGATCAATGAAACCTGAAAAATAATCCGATGATCTTGATGGTTGCGTTTTTTGAATAATTAACAAATCTGAATCACCTGAGTATTTTTTCTCAAGAATAGTGTTTACAATATCATATTCTTCTTGTTTCGTAATATTTCCTTCTTCTAAAGATATGTCTTTACAATTGTCCTCTTTGTTTTTACAAGACGAAAAAAATAGGACAAAAAAAAGAAACAGGTAAATTGATTTATTCATAAATGATATATTTAAAAGGTTTAGTTTTTTTGTAATTGTATTGTTATGAAAATTGAAACACTATATTCTAGTTCCGAATATTCGACAATTCAGCTTCCAGCGCTTCTTTTGCACTGCCCTCTTCTTCTGTCAAATTGCCAGACAACAGATCATTAGCTTCATAAGGATCAACTTCCAAATCGTAATACTCCTGTTCTCCATTACTGTCAACGATTAATTTATATCTACCGTTGGTTATAGCCCAAGCATCCAACATTTCGCTCTTCATTTCCGTGTACTGAAAAGAACGATGTCCAACATCACTACTCAGTAAATCCACGAAACTTTTACTGTCGTTAATTTCAGAAACCTGTGAACCGGCCAACTGAGCAATGGTTGCAAAAAGATCTGTATTACAAACCAAGTTATTGTCCTCCCCTGTTCGACTTACCCCCGCTCCTGAGATGAACAAAGGAACATTAATCCCACCTTGGGAAAGCGTACCTTTCGCAGTGTTGCTGGAATAAGGTAATTGGGCAACCTGATTCGGAGTACCGTTGTCTCCCATAAAAATGATCACTGTATTATCCAATTCTTCTTCTGGAATACTCTCCAGCAGTTTTCCAATTTGATAATCCATTGCTTCTATTGCAGCCATAAAATAAGGTGTTCCATCCATTCCATCTACGTAGTCTGGGAGGTTACCTTGGTTGTGCATTTCAGTCGGAGGAACATGAAAGGGTGTATGAGGGGCGTTATGCGCTAACCATAAAAACCAAGGCTTTGATTGATCGTTTATCCAATCAATTGCTAAATCCGTGAAGACCTCTGTTGTATAATCTGTGTTCAAGATTGAGTTGCCATCTTCACTCAGTTGCCATTGAAAATAATCCTGAACACTACCTCTAATCAAACCGGTAAAATGGTCTACGCCAAAATTTTCGGGATTCACGGTAGCATCATTTCCAGAGAGATGCCACTTACCAACTATTGCGGTCGCATAGGCATCATTAGTTTCTTCGCTGATGTATTGCTGGAGTATTTTCTCGGAAGAAGATAGTTCATCACCAGCCCATTTGACGTCAGTTCTATAGCCGTATTTTCCAGTGATGATACTAGCTCTTGTCGGTGAGCAAGTTGGGTTGACCCAAAAGTTATTAAAGGAGAGTCCTTCGTTTCTAACTTTGTCTATGTTGGGTGTATTTGGTTTTATAGTGCCTTCAGAAAAACCTGGCGTAGCGTCTTTGCCCATATCGTCTGCTATGATAAGAAGGATATTCGGTTGTGTAATTGTATTGTTAGGAAGGTCTGGCAATGCAGCGATTGCCCCAGCTTGATCATCATCGCTATGACAACTAAGGGCCAACATTAAAAGAGCTAAGCAAAAAAGATGTAGAAAATTAGAGCGGAGAATTGGTGTCATTATATCTGATTAAAATGAAGTAATTAGCATTAGACTTAAAGCAACAAGTAAAGTTAAACCATTGCTCATCACTTCGAGGTTTTAATTGTGAAATAACATTCAGAAAACTGATTTATGAACCCAAGTCGGTTCCATGCTATCAAATGAAAATGACACCTTTGAAAAACTAAAACAATAAGTTATGAAAAAATTACTGACACTACTTTTATGCGCAGTTCCATTTTTTGCGCAGGCATTTGTTACCCTTCATGGAAAAATTACGGACAAAGAAACTGGCGAAGAACTAATTGCAGCCAATGTTAGCTTTCATCAAAATGGAAAATTAGTCCACGGAATTACGACCGATTTTAATGGCGACTACAGGATATATCTTTCAACAGGCACTTACGATATTATCGTTAGCTATATTGGTTATGATAGTTCCAGAACAAATGGTGTTGTACTTTCACCAGGAGTTCAGAGCAAGGAATTTAATGTTGAATTATCAATTTGCAAGGATATAAATTTAGCAGAAATAGTTGTGACGGATTATAAAGTCCCTCTAGTTAAACAAGACAATACAACACAGGGAGCTATAGTCACCGGCAGTCAGATTGCGGTTAAAAACATACAATCTGTGGCAGCAGCTACCGCAGGAATGTCCCAAAGAAATAATAATTCAAACGCCCCATCAAATAATTCAGCAAACACTAGTACTCAACATACTACGCCATCATCAGCCGCAGCGCAAACTGAAAGTAAACCTACGGCGGGGCAACTTACAGCAGGAGAATGGAAGGACCTAGACAACTGGTCTTTTTGGCAGAAGCTAATGGACAATGAGCATTTTAAAAGATATTGTAACAATTGGGGATTCCATCCCGATCAACGATTTGATTTAAAAATAGTGGATCAAAACAGTAGGCCAGTTGCCAATATAAAAGTCAATTTATTAGACGCAGATGAGGTAGTCGTTTGGTCTGCTTTAACGGACAACAAAGGTGCAGTCTCTCTCTGGGGAAATATGTACAATGGCAAAAACGGAGAATTCAAATTGCAAATAATCACCTCAGAAAATGAAACTACACTTCCAGCCATTCCCTATTCCGAGGGATTGAATCAACATCAGTTGTCAAGCAATTGTTCCACCTCCAATCAAGTCGATGTTGCCTTTGTAGTTGATGTTACGGGATCTATGAGTGATGAAATCCGTTATTTAAAATCGGAGATTAGAGATGTAATCGACAGAGCAGAATCAGAAGAACAAGAACTAGCTTTGAGAACTGCAGCCGTTTACTATGCGGCACAAAATCAATTAAATTTATTAAATCATTCTCCGCTTTCCGAAAATAAAGAAGAAACCATTTCTTTTATTAACAATACTCCTACAGGTGGCGGAGGAGTTGAAATCGTAGAAGCGGGTCTTCGGATTGCGATAAAAGAATTGGATTGGAATCCTGAGGCTATCGCACGAGTGATTTTTATATTACTTGATGAACCTCCTGCCAACAATGAGCTTGTAAGGACAGAGTTACATCAGCTCATCGAGGAGGCCGCAAAAAAAGGAATAAAAGTTATCCCTGTGGCTTCCAGCGGAATTAATAAACCTACTGAATTCTTACTAAAACTTTTTGCCATGAGCACTAATGGTACTTACACCTTTTTGACGAACCATAGTGGAATTGGTAATAACCATATTGCTCCAGAAGCAGGTGATTACAATGTCGAAACGCTAAATGATCTTATGGTCAGACTCATTACTGAAAGCAGTGAATACTATCAATGTAATGATGATATTATTCCTGTAGAGTCATTGGCGAAGAAAAAGAAAATTAAAAGAAAGGAAAAGCGTAAAGCCGTTCATATTGAACTAGCTAGTCAGATTCAATACTTTCCAAACCCAGCAGTTGATTTTGTAAATATTCAAATAGAAAAACCAATTGACCTCTTGATGGTCATCAATAACAATGGACAGATCATTACTCAATATCCTAAAATGAAAGCTGGAGATTTTAGATTGAATACCAGTAGTTGGGTTTCTGGAACCTACTTTTTACATTTTCATAAAAATGGGACACATGTCATTAAAAAATTAATAGTGGGAAATAAAAGTTAGATGCGTATGAAATTACTAACCCTCATATTTTTTTCGTTAAATACATTCTTTGCCGCAGCAGAATCATTTATACATGGACAAATAACGGACTCCGAAACAGATGAAGTAATAGTTGCAGCTACAATCTATGCTTATCAAGATCATATTTTGATCAGCGAGACGAAAACTGATTTGAATGGGAAATACAAGCTAAGTCTAAGCCCCGGTGCTTATGACTTAGTTGCTTTTGGTTTACCTTTCAAGCTCTATCGGAGGAATTATATTAGTGTTGAAGAAGGAAAATCAAGAGAGGTGGATTTCGATCTTATGTCGGGGTTTCATATACAGTTGGAGGAGGTTGTGGTCGTTGATTATAAGATTCCGTTGGTTAACTATTCCTTTAGTCAATACAGTCCCATCAAGAATTCACCTAGAGTTAAACCAAAAAAATTAACGCCCACCATAAAATCAAACAGAGAAAGATCAAATTACAATACCTTTGGCAATGAGGGATCATTTATAGAAGATGATGGACTTGGAACAATTGAGATTCTCGACTCTTTAATATCTAAGGTTACTTTCGTTATAACATCCGATGATTATGGTAATTATTCATCAGTTTATAATTTTTCAAATAACGGTAAAAAAATAAAAATACTTAACTCTCACGGAAAAGTTGTAACTGAATTTCCTTTGATTTGGTATAGCTATTGTGAAATTAATACGTCCGAATGGCCATCCGGACTTTATCATATTAGCTACGCAATTCATGGATATAGAAAGGCCAACAGGCTATATTTCAAAATATAATTCAATATTACAGCTTCATCAATCGACGAACAACCTTATTCTCCGCGCTACCGACTTGAATAAAATAAATACCTGAAGCAAAACTACCTACATCTATTGATAGATCTTTGGAAAATAAATTCGCTTTTTCTAACAATACATTCCCGTAAGCATCAAAAACCTCAACGCTCTCTATTAATTGCTCACTCACCACACGAACAATATCTGAACTCACAGGATTCGGAAAACAAGAAACCGAAATATCAGTTGACTGAAAAACATCATCAGCGCTACTTGTTCCTCCAACTTCAAAGTTTACTTCTACCGTATTACTATCCGTAGGCATACAAGTAAGATCGTTCACAGAAGAGAATGCAACGAAGTCAATGGTATAATTTCCGTCGCTCAAAACACCTAAATTTATGCTGTCGTAAAACGATTGTAGGGCTGTAAAAAAACCTTCGAAATAACAAGCTTCTACTCTAATATTGTTATCCGGCATTTCGATGATCTCGTAACCGAAGTAAGCGCCTTGGTTGGGTGTCGTCACATTAGTAATCAAGTAGGTACTATCTGTAGCAGATGGATTTTCAGGAGTGATATAGACCTCTCCCATGTAGGGACAGCATTGGCTGTTGGCT
>JBGCDT010000288.1:0-3006 GCA_045105695.1 Saprospiraceae bacterium
TCTAAAAAGACCTGTTGTCAGAATCGTTGGGATGGATGGGAAGCGAGTGTATCGTGAAAGATTGGAAAGAAATCAAGTGGATGTGAGTGCTTTAGCTGCGGGTATTTATGTCTTGGAAATTCGTGCGCGGAAGGGCTTTCGATTTAGTCAGAAGATTATGGTGCGATAGAAAAATGATCCCACACGGAGTACACAGAGAACTCAGAGATTTGATGCGTATTCCTAACGCGTTCACTCAGTATCCTCTGTGAACTCTGTGGGATTCAAACTAATATAGTTCTCCTACAAATCACTCCGCCTCCAAGATTCCATCCATCACCTCAGACAGCTGCTCCGCTCCAATCCGATTCATAATGATCTCCTTATTTTTATCTAGGACATAAATTCGCGGCGTCGTTTCCACATGATACTTCGTCATGAATTTTGTTTGAAAATAAGGATCGACTGCATTGAGCCATTTTGTGGCTTTGTTGTCTTTTAGAAATTTAGCAACCTTCGGCATGTCCTTGTAAGTCTTCGTCGGACAGGCGTAAACCTCCACACCTTTGTCTTTATATTTCTCGTAAAATTCTACCAGTTTTGGAACCGCTTTTTTACAAGAAGGACAATCGGGTTTCCAAAAGAATAAAATCGTGTATGGCGAATCCACCTCATGCAAAGGAATGGTTTCATTCACTTTAAAACGCTGGTGCTCACTCTCCTGATCTTTTAATTTTAGGGTTCGATCAATATCTAATTCTTTCATGTCAATATTTGGAGCGATCTGACCGATAAGAACGATCTTTGTTTTCTCAGCCGTTTTAATGGCCTTCTCTAATTGGTCTTCTGGGAGAAAAGGCGTTTTATCTTTTTGACAATATTCTTCTACCAAATGAACATAGACCGCGTCATGACCGATCATTTTCATTTTGCCATATTGATTAATAAATTTTATAAAATAAAATCGAAACAGATCTGCATCAGGTTCTACCATTCCTAAAACTTCATCTACTCCTTTTACAATAGAGTCAGGATGCGCAACTACGAGTTTGTCCATGTAATATTTTATCATTCCATCAAAAGCCTTCGTTCTAAAAAAAGCAGTATCCTTGCTAATCAAATCAAAGTAGTGATCACGTCGATAGAGGAATTGCTTTAGGCCTACCTCTTGCTTTGTTCCTTCAAATTTTGGAAAATCCGTTTTCTGCTGCGAGCGCAAAATAGAAGCAGTCAATGTTTTTGGATGCTTTATTATAATATCAGATTTATACGATTCGACAGATTCATTTATCCCTTTCAATTCTTCTTCTAATTTATCCGTAGCCAGTTTTGCTTCTTTATTTTCACGAATCGTCTTCCCAAGGCTATCTGCCAGGGGACGAAGTTCTCCCAGCATCTGAATATAATTTGTAAACACACTGTTATCTTCCGAACCTTCAAAGGACATCGTCTTAGTCAAATCATCAGCATTTCCTTTAATCGTAAAATCCTGATCTATTGCATTAATTAAAAATTCCAAGCCTCTGTTATCTGGCGAAAGCACAATGGCATACATTCCAGGGCGCAAACTTTCCTTGGATTGATAAACAAATTTTCCATCTTTGTCTGCGCTCAAAGAATCTCTGATGTACAATTGATCACCGAGGTAGTAAGCAAGTCGTACCTGCTGTTCTTCGTAGTTTTCTAATTCAATAGAAATCTTGCAATCCGTTTGCGCCTTCACAAAAAAGCTGAGCATCAGAAAGAGAAATAGTAGTTGTCCTTTTTTCATATTGCAAAAATAATTTTTATTTGAACGATTAACATAAACTGTTAACTTTTAACTTGCCCAAAAACATTCCCAGGCAAACACCTGTTAACTTCTACATAAATCAAATGCCTGTTTATTAACGTATATTCTATGAAACGAATTATAACTTACCTTCTGCCAGTCGTCTCTTGCGTACTGTTTTTCGCTTGTCAGCAAAACTCAGATACCATTAATATCAAAGACTATTACTACCCGGCAGAGCGACTTACAAATGACGGATTGGTTTACGAATATCGCGCATTGAATAACGATAGTGTACCACCTGAGTATTGGTACTTCAGAAGTTTGGAAACAGATACAGCGCTCTACTTTACAGGAACCTACTATGATGAGTATTTCAATGTGCGCCAGTTTTTTAGTAGCGAAATTGTAGGGAATGGTGTATTGCTGGTAGACCAGTTTATCAGTACAGTAGATACGACCGACCAACTGGTACAGTATCATGCAGACGTTCTTTATAACAATGTGTTTCCGTTCGAAGTACGTGACTCTGGAGGCATCTTTCTGATGAAACTAAAGTTTACTTTCAACGAAGATCCACCAGCCACAACGACACTTACGCGCAACCGTCGCTACATCGGAAAAGGAACTTATAAAGTGGAAGGGGAGGAAGAAGAAATAGTTATTATGGAACTCAAAGAAGAAGTAGACGATCAGAACAACGGCCACTGGACCAGCACCTATGATGGCGTTGAGTATTATGCTGAAGGGATCGGATTGGTTTATTACAAAAAAGAAGTCGATGAAAACTTTGTACTAGAATATGGTTTGCACAAACGGTACCCAATGTCAGAACTAGAGAAGAAATTTAGTAGGAGTTTAACTAATGAATGAGTTTCTGAATGCTGAATGAATATTTCCTTCAAACACAGACTTCGCGAAGTAAATGTCCTAAGCGCCATTCAAACTGCATTCATCAATCAATACTCCTCCACCTGCACCGGTCGCTCCACCAAAGGCGGCGGCAAAGCTTCCATTCCTAACACTACTTCTACAAAGTCATAAGTTATCTCTCGTACGCTCTCCAAATCCTTTGACCAGTACTTAGAACAAAGGCCATGCACCTCAGTATAAGGCAAAGGTTCAGCGCGCTTCAATTTATCAGGTGTACCTAGCTGTTCAAACATTTCAAGCATGCGAGGTACAGAGACCACTTCGTCCTGATGGTCCTCATCTCTGTAGTAAAAAAAAAAAAAAAAAGGTTGATTAATTTTTTG
>JBGCDT010000289.1:0-7354 GCA_045105695.1 Saprospiraceae bacterium
TAGAGGAGCGTGGCAGGAAGTACATTTATTTTCTATTTCATCTTGGTAATTCTCTTGTACTATTATTTCATGGCTGACCTTAGCTCTCCAAAAAGGATCAACGGCACTATTCGCCATCATAGTTGTCTTCCAGTCATCATAGACATTGATATCTATTCCTTCCAAAGTAATGCTCGCAACCATAGCTGTATCAAAACCGTGGCATTGCTGGCAACGATCAGAGGTAAGAAAAAGCGGATCTGTTAGAATCATTTCATCCCAAGTCTCCACTTCTGCTTTACTATGGAATTGATAATTCCGGTTAGGTTCCACGTCAAAGAAAAACCCCAAAAAAGGGATGGATAATAAAATAACGTAAATTGGTAATTTCTGAAAATTCAACATTGTTGGTCTATTCTTAATTTATCAGTAATGATAGTGATTTACAACCATCTAACTTCCTGAATAGCAGATAAAAATATGCTTTCAATATGACAAAGCTAAATTAACTTTTAACTGTTTTAGAACCTTAGTTCAATAGCTCAAACAAAAAATACTTTTCTTATTACTATCGTGACACATACGAATATAACAACGGAAGAGAATATCAAAGCTGTGCAGAAGAAGAAGGAACAAGTTTCTTAAAACTCAATCTATTTTGTCAAAATCTCAAAAGACAAAAGACAAATTCAAACGCTCGCAAAACCTAAGACATATGCTCAGATTCAATTATTCAAAATAAACTTATTCCTTCCAACTCAACTGTAAAAACTTCTACTTCAAAACAACCTCAATAACATTATCATCCCTCACTCGATCAATTAATAAATGATTCGGATCTATACCTGCCGAATGTGGCTTTTCATCTAAGATCAATTTTATTTCAGTCTCCTTTTTATTAAACTTGTGTAAGTTATAATATAATTCTTTTCCTTTGGAATCACTCCCGTCATTCTCTGCATATACTCCTATGAATATATAATCATTAAAGGCTACGCTTTGCTCCATTCCCTTTTTATCCGCTCTATATTTTTCGATTTCTAAAGATAAAGTCAGTTCGTACTGGCCATTTGAAAGTTGTTTATATTCTCCATTCATCGCTTTGTTGTTGTAGAGAATAATGTCTTTAAACATATCGTCAATCAGGTACTGAAAAGAGTCAGGTACAGCCTGCTCTAATTCACTAATAAAAATATTAGAATTAGTATAAGGAGGTTCTTGATAAGCTGTTTTGAATAAGAAATTTTGGAGAACCTGATTTAAACTATCTTCCTGAATATACTTCCTTATTGCATTCATAACTACACTTCCCTTCTGATAGTGAATGTATGCTTGATTCTCAACTTTCATTAAAGGCAGCTCTGCAATTTGCTCACCTCCACGTCGCCTTAGATAATGGTCCATTTCAAACTCAGACAATTTATTAGCCATCTCCTTACCATACTCTTTCTCTAAAACTGCCATTGCAGAATACTGAGCAAAAGTCTCTGACAACATCGTTGCTCCCTGCATATGAGCTCCTACCGTTTGATGTCCCCACCACTGGTGCGCCATTTCGTGAGCGACCGTGTGGAATACCATATCGAAATCATCTTCATCTTTTAGGTTAGCGATAAAACCTTTGCTTTCAGAATAAGGCATTGTGCCTGGAAAGGCTTGTGCAAAACCTGAGTACCTAGGAAACTCAATAATCCTTGCCTGTTTGTGCGGATAAGGTGAGAAATTTTTTGAGAAATAATCTAAGGAGGCTCTCATCGCAAGCATCATCTTATCTACATTATATTCATGCGTCTTGTGGTAATAAACTTCGAGGTCTACCCCATCCCATTTTTCTCGCTTCACCTCATACTGGGCGGATAGAAAGGAGTAGAAATTAAGAACTGGTTTATCTAATTCATATCGATAGAAATTTCTTCCTTTTTCTTTCCATTCCTTTAATAATGTCCCAGGTGCAATTGCAATTTGATCATTGCTTGTACTTATTGTAGAAGAAAGTCGTATCCAGTCTGAATCAGTAGAGATATATGTATTATTACAAGCTGCTGAGCAAGAGTGTTCTAGCTTCGGCATTCTTTTGCTTGGCGCTAATCCAAATTCTTCGCGCTTTGAAGGATTGTGATTTTCTCTTTTACTTTTATATCCTATAGCTGGCATAAATGAATAACTGTGTACAAAAGATCCATTTTTATTGATCCACTCATTTGAAATTTCATTTTCAATTCCTTTTGCTTCATAATTGTTTTGAACGAAAAACGTGAGTGAATCTCCTGGTAATAAAGGGCTACTCAATTGATAAATAAAATAATTTCTTTCCTCATCAGCATAGATAATTTTGCTATTAGGTAATTCTATTTTTGTATCATAGTCAAACGAAGTGGTAAAGTGAATAGAGTCAATAGGTTGTTCATGCTTGTTCAAAATGACTACCTCTGTTTTTGCATCTAACTTTCTGCTGTGAGGATAAAGATTAATCGTATGATCTAAAGCCACAATTCTTGGCTGGGCTATATCTTCGTATTTCTTATACATTTGCTCATAAGTAAAATCTCGCTGTGTTATGTCATCACTACTTATCGTTTCATTTATAACATGAGCATTATAAAATAAAAACCCACCGACCAAAGCCCAAAGTGAAAAAACACTATAAAATGATTTTGCTATTTGCCCATTAAATCTCTGCTTAGCAATTGCAAACCGGTTTTTAAAATTCAAACCTTTACCCCTTACCCAAAATAATATACTAACCAATAATAAAATTCCAGAAAATAGTATCCAATATAAATTATACCATTTTAAACCTGCCTCGCCAAGTGCATATTGATGCATATCTGAGTAGGTAAATGAGGGCGTACCTCCTACGTACAGTAAATTACTATCTAGGGATAATGCACCCCACATAAAAGTATTTGCGACAAGGAAAAGTATAAAAAGGAAGAAACCAACATACATGTTATTTGCCCAAACATGAA
Source organism: Saprospiraceae bacterium (assembly GCA_045105695.1). GTDB lineage: Bacteria > Bacteroidota > Bacteroidia > Chitinophagales > Saprospiraceae > CALGLS01. The sequence goes on from JBGCDT010000289.1 coordinate 2,949, forward strand.
TAAATAAAGCGACGGCTATGAGTACTGCGAATTTACTTAAGTCAATTAAGAATAATTGTTTGATATAAAGAAGTATCTCAAAAGTATAGTATCCTTTCATAGCTTGCATACCCATACCAACACACATAGCCAAAGCTAAAATCAGCATTACAACAGCCACCATACTTAAGTACTTTGAAGCCAAAGGTATCCATGATGGAAATGGAGATGCATCTATAATTTCATTGAATTTAGCATTTCTTTCTTTCCATACCATCGCTCCTGTGAAGTAAGTAATTATAGCGTAAACAAAAACATGAAGTGATCCTTCAATTCCTTCCAACATGATATATGTCACCGGAAATCTACCAACACCATAACTGGTATCAGACCCCATCAAACCACCTATTAAATTAAAAATTGAAAAAATAATTATAATTATAAAAGCAGGCGTTTTAATGGTCTCCCAAAAGTCAGATTTAAATTGACTGTATAACTGAATAAACTGACTTTTAACATTGTCTATTTGTGATACAGAAGGAAGTGGTGCAAGTACTTTAAATTGTGATTTAAGTCCTGGAGATTTTACTTTTACCTTAGTTGTGTTCTTCGATTTTTTTTCTGAAAAGCTAAAATTAAAATAGCTAATTAAAAATATACCCACAGCAACGCACATCCATAGTATTCTATTCATAAAAATGGGACCTGTAAAAGTTAGCCACTGCGTATTCTTTTCATTTAAAGTCCAATATTTAGTAATCGCAGAAATGGAATTCACACCAAATGGATCAGCTAATAAAGCAATATCTTCATTGTAATAACTTGATACATAAGTACTTGCTAATAAATACCCTATCAAAAGAAATACAGCTCCTATAAATGATACAGTTGTACTCCTGAATTTTATAGCTAAAGCAAAAATCATAGTACTAATTAAAATAGTATTTGGAAGTAGAAACGTTAGAAAGGTATCTAAATAAGCAGCGAAGTAATTTGGTCCTATTTTACTGGGATCATCATAAAAAAATGGCGCTACATATACGGCTAATAAAACACCAAGTAAAGGAATACAGGCTACGAATACACTGCTCGAAAATCTTCCTAAAAGGTAAGAAAAACGTTTCATCGGGGTAGCGAATAAGATCGAATGAAAATTACTTGTAAAGTCTTTCAATGCAGCTTGATTTACAAAAGTAGTAGTCATCACAACAGAGACCAAACTAATAAATGCAGCGTAGGACATTAAAGAAAAAGGAGAGTTTATATTCACATTCCCCATATCTGCGCCTACCGTTACAGTATCTATTAACGTAGCCGCTAGGACCATTCCAAAATTGACTATGAAAAAAATATAAACTATTGGGTTCTTCAACCAATTCTTAATTTCGAAAACAAAAAATTCTTTAAACATAATATCTGATTTTAATGGAGGTGAATAAAGAGATTAAGCCAAGTCCGTTATTAGAGATTCGACACCCATCACTTTAGTGAAAAAGACATCTTCTAAATCCGCTTTCACTTTTATAAATCCTTCTCCGGGCTTCTTAGTGCTGAGTACATGTATCAAGGGATTACCAGAGACCAGGCGACTTGATATGATCGAAAATTCTTGTTCCAGTTTTGTCATCTCAGACTTATCGACAAGTTTTTCCCAAACGACGCCATTTAATTCTTCAATAGCATCAGCAGGCTTTCCTGCGTATAATAATTTCCCTTGATTAATAATCGCCATATTAGAACACAACTGACTTACATCTTGGACGATATGAGTAGATAAAATAACGATAACGTTCTCCCCTATTTCTGAGAGTAAATTATAGAATCGATTCCGTTCTCCTGGGTCTAATCCTGCCGTTGGTTCGTCAACAATAATCAAGTTTGGATTACCTAGAAGAGCCTGAGCTATCCCGAATCGTTGTTTCATTCCGCCGGAGAATCCACTCACTCTTTGCTTCCTTTGATCGAATAAATTCACTCGATGCAAAAGCGCTTCGACTATTTCTTTTCGTTCTGTTTTATTGGTAATTCCTTTCAGTACAGCAAGGTGATTGAGTAAGTCTAAAGCGCTTGATTTTGGGTAAACCCCAAATTCCTGAGGAAGGTAACCTAGGGTCTTTCTAAGCGCATGCTTATTCTGAATGACATCAATATCTCCGAGACGAATGCTTCCAGTATCAGGTTCTTGCAGAGTCGCAATAGTTCGCATCAAGGTTGATTTTCCAGCTCCATTTGGTCCTAATAAACCGAAGAGTCCAGTAGATAATTCTAAAGAAATATTATCAAGTGCTTTGACTCCGTTTCCGTATGTTTTCGAAAGATTATTGATTTTAAGTTTCATGATATTTATTTTTTCTTTTTCAGATCAATTGAAATAACAATTCAAATGTAAAGGCTTTAAGCCCCTAATAAAAAGAAGAGTGATCCATCCTAGACGAGCTGTGACCACAGGACTAAGAGCTGTGACGAATGGCGTTTATCACAAAAAGTAGAATAGCATGATTATCTTTCTTAGCTTGCAGTATGATTCAGTTTTTAAAAAAACGATGGGTATATCATAGCTTGATTTGGATTGGGCTTTATCTATTTGTTACTCTTACGATTTTTTTCAACAGTAATAATACAGATAGCTTTTTCTACTGTTTGAAAGAGCCAATCTCTATTTTATTACCAGTTATAACAACTACATATTTAGGTTTTTTTGCGAAAGAGAAACTGTTTGATACTCGTAAGTACTTTCTGTATTTAATAGCTTTTGTGCTCGTAGTCGTTTCAGGTATACTTGCTTACGAAGCTGTAAACCTGGTATATAAGGTGTCCAGTAACTCTATAAGTCAAAGCATAACTAATTTCGTTTTTGTACAATTGTTCGCTGTTGGACTTCAATACTTTAAAAGAGGTATTATAAATCAACATCAACTACAAGAGCTTCAAGCTAAAACCGCGATGACAGAACTGAATGCATTAAAAGCTCAAATCAATCCTCACTTTTTATTTAATACACTGAATAATATATACGGCATGAATCAAATCAACCCGGAGAAGGGATCTGAGATGATTATGGAACTGTCAGATGTAATGCGATATCATTTGGAATTTTCCAAATCAGGAAAAGTAAAATTGGAGGACGAGATACAATTATTACAATCGTATATTAAATTAGAAAAACTAAGGCTGAGAGAAACTTGTGATGTTAAAATTGATTTTGAAGAAACGGATGAAATGCTGATGATCTCTCCTTTGCTATTTATTCCTTTTGTAGAAAATGCCTTTAAACATGGAACTCACCCTACTAAGGAATGTTTCGTGCATATACAACTTAAAACTAATTCTGAAAAACTATTTTTCACTGTAAAAAACAGTATAGTAATTAATCGAAAAGTAGTCAAAACAAATATAGGCATTAAAAACACCAAGAGAAGATTGGAATTATTATTCCCTAAAAAACATCAACTTAATATTCTTAAAAATAACGAATATCACCTTGTAGAATTAAGTATAGCATTATGAAAAAACTAAAATTATTAATTGTAGATGATGAACCTCTGGCACATAATGTATTACAGGCTTATTGTGAAAAACTAGATTATGTAGAAGTGGTTGGAGATTGCTATGATGGAATGTCTACACTCAATTTTTTAAATAAAGAGCAAGTAGATGCGGTGCTCCTAGATATCCAAATGCCAGATATTACAGGACTGGAATTATTAGATACTTTAAAAAATAATGCTCCAAAAATTATTTTCACGACAGCTTACACGGAGTATGCCATCCAAGGCTTTGACTACGATCAGGTTGTCGATTATTTACACAAACCAATTCGTCTTACAAGGTTTATAAAAGCGCTGGAAAGGCTTAAGAAGGTTTTACTTTTAGAAAATAAAATCACATCAAATCAACTTCCTGAATCTAATGAGCAACCTTCTTTAAATCAATCAGATTTTATCAGTATAAAAGACAATAAAATCATTTATCGAGTAGCTCATTCAGAGATCAACTACATTCAGTCCTGGGGGAATTATTTAAAATTTTATTTGAAAGACCAGAGTATTAAGATTGTTCGAAAAACAATTAAAATGGCTGAGGTAGAATTACCCTCTAATCAATTTTTACGGATACATAAATCCTACATTGTTAACATAGACTGTGTCAAAGCAATAGATGGAAACCAAATAAGGATAGAAGACCAGCGGCTGCCAATTGGAAAAAGCTATGTCGTCAGTGTGAAGAAAATTATTTCAGGTTAAAAGCTCAAGTCCAACACAAAATTAAAGGCAAAGTTGTCTTCCGTTTTTTCCAACTGATTCACACCATATCTGTAATAAACCCCAACACCTAATCCAAAATAAGCAATGTTCAAATACGGTACTCGAACGATTTCCGATAACTGAATTCCAGATTCAAAATGCCCCTCCTCCATCGTTTGAATA
>JBGCDT010000290.1:0-25200 GCA_045105695.1 Saprospiraceae bacterium
GGAAAGCTTTAGGGTTTTCTAAATTTTGGTACTGGCGTTTTGACTAACTGCTCCATGAAGGTTCGAGTCCTTCTCTCACAGCTATGTTTGACTTTTAACACAAACGGTTCACTATTAACTTCGCTCAGTACGTAAGTCTCGCGAGCCACGACGGTCGAAGGAAGTTAACGGTCAATAGTTAAAAGTCAACAGTTGAAAAAACAATGTGAGGTGATGAAATTGGCAGCCATGCCCTCTTGTCTCGGGGGTGGAGGTTTGGGATAAATCGAGTTCTGGTACTAGAGTAAGGAAAGCTTTAGGGTTTTCTAAATTTTGGTACTGGCGTTTTGACTAACTGCTCCATGAAGGTTCGAGTCCTTCTCTCACAGCTATGTTTGACTTTTAACTTCGCACAGTTCGCAAGTACTTCGATCCACGAGGGCCGAAAGGTTTAAGTTATAAGACTGAAGCCTATTTATTAGTCCTCCAATCCACCTTCCCGGTTCGCCTTATACCGCCCCTTTCCAAACTTAGTCCCATTAAAAACCATCGTCTTCCGCAACTCTTTTCTTTCTTCTTCTGGTAGTTTTATAAAGTCCTTGCATTTTTCAGAACAACAGTTATTGTAAATTTCTGCACAATTTTCACACTGTAGAAAAAGGATGTGGCAAGCATCGTTAGCACAATTGATATGATTGTCAGAAGCGGTTCCACACTGATGACATTTAGAAATCACTTCCTCAGAAATGCGCTCTCCCATGCGCTCATCGAACACGAAGTTTTTTCCTTTGAACTTATTTTCCAAACCTTCTGCTTCCACCTGTCGGGCGTATTCTATGATGCCGCCTTCTAGCTGATAGACATTTTTAAAACCTTTGTGTTTGTAATACGCAGAAGCTTTTTCGCAACGGATACCGCCGGTACAGTACATCACGATGTTTTTTTCTTTGTCTTCCTCTATCATCTTTTCAATAATGGGAAGCGACTCTCGAAAGGTTTCTACATCAGGTGTAACGGCAGATTCAAAGTGTCCGACTTCACTTTCATAATGGTTGCGCATGTCAATTAAAACGGTGTTTGGATCTGCAGTTATTTCATTGAATTTTTCTGCGCTAAGATGAACGCCTTTATTGGTTACATCAAAAGTGTCATCGTTCAAACCATCAGCGAGTATCTTTTCTCTGATTTTTATTTTTAGGACATAGAATGATTTTCCATCATCTTCTACAGCAATGTTCAATCGTGTGTTGTCCATGAACGGAATTGCGTAAAGTTGTTTGCGGAAAGCTTCTAGATTGGTAGTCGGTAATGAAATTTGCGCATTGATTCCTTCCTTCGCTACATAGGTACGACCAAAGACATCTAACTTCGACCATTCAGCAAATAGCTTATCTCGAAAGGCCTGAACGTCTTCAATATTTGCATAACGATAAAAGGACAAAGTGGTGCGTGGCTCGGCACTCTGTAATAATTTTTCCTTTAATTCTTCTTTGTTAACTTTATTGTAGAGTCTTTTCTTTTTCATGTTGACTTATCTTAATTGAAGGAGCAAAGATAAGGAAAATGGAATTTTTTTCAATACCTCAAAATCTTCCCTTCAGTCACACGCCCCTCATTCCGTACTCTGTAAAAATAAACTCCAGCCATCAATCGCTTTAAAGACATTTGATGAATTTGGAAAGCATCAGTTATTAAATCTTCACTTATCACCAATCGACCCGCAGCATCAAAAATATCAATAGTAGCTGCGCCACTAAAGTTTTGCAACTCAAATCGAATGAGATCCCGAGCTGGGTTTGGGCTCACGACCACCCCCACGCCATCGTCATTATTATCAGACGCACTTTTCATGGCCAATGCTTTTTCAACTGCAGCCAAGGCATCTATCCGACCATAACCAGCCAGATGATTGGGAACAGTCTCTGCTGATAAACCACCACAACTTTCACCATTCGTTTTAGGAACAGCTGTACTTTCTAGAATATTTTCAATGGCTTCGACCTGACCTGCTAATTCTGGATTTGCAGAAATCATAAGTGCAACAGTCCCTGCGACATGAGGTCCAGCCATACTAGTTCCATTGTATCTTTGATAGGTGTTATTGCGAATCGAAGACAGCACTTGAAAACCAGGAGCTGCCACATTTGGTTTCATCCGTCCGCTTCCATCTACTGTTACTGGGCCTCGGCTACTAAAATGTGCAATCGTATCTGCCTCCATCGTAGCACCAACTGTGAAGCTATTGCTAAACATAGCGGATGGTGTATCAATCGTCTCGCATCCTTTAGAGCCATTATTACCTGCGGATACAACGACTACGATTCCAGCTGCTTTAAGGTTATCAACTACTGTGTTCATAGTGGTCCAATTGTTTTCATTGCAGCCTTCTACCTCAGGGCATGACCAGGAGTTGTTGATCACATGAGGTGCTTTGTCTGGGTTTGGATTTTCATTGTTCAAGTCGGTTGGAGCTAGCATCCACTCAAAACATTCAATGTAAGAAACAGGGCTACCATAACCTCTTTCCATGTTGCGGCAAGCAATCCATTTCGCTTCTGGGGCTACGCCTATAATCTTGTCATTGTATCTTCCGACCATTGTTCCCATCGTATGTGTTCCATGATTGTGATCATCGCAAGGTATAGCCGATGATAGACCGCAGGGATTAAGGTCAGGTGTTATGGCAACAGTATCTTCATGCATTAGATTGATTTCTCGGATAGCATCGTGCCAGTTGTAATTATGGTTTGCATCTGTTCCATCCCAGCCTCGATATTTTTCTTTTAGTGCAGGATGCTTCCATTCGTAGCCGGTGTCTTGTCCGGCGACGACTACACCAGCTCCTCCTATTCCCATGTCCCAGACTTTGTCAGCGCCAATCATTTGGATTCCCCATTCTGCATCATCTCTATCGCTCGCATCTGAATCAATGGTAGTTGGAGTAGTCGTTACCTCTTGCATTTTGATCTGTGGATTGTTTTGAATTTGCGATACATCAGGTCGTTGAGCGAGTTCTTCGAGAAGCGCTACATCACCTTTTGCATGGATGGCGTTTATGATGTAAAAGGATTGTTGGAAAGCATTTTTATTTTTCAAAAACGAAGTAAGTGAGGCTTGACTTTCTTGAGCTACTTTTTGCAACTGCTTGAAAACATAGCGGCCTTTTTCTTCTTTTGTTTGGAAAGCGGTTTTTTGTTTTAGTGCTTTTTGAGTTTTTAGAATAACTAAAAAATCTACACTGCTTTCTGTCGTTGCTTTCGCTAAAAGGATGGGGTCAACTTTTCTTTGCCAGTCAATATCTTGAGCAGTAGCCATTGAAGAGTGTAACAAAAGAATTAATGCAGGCAGTAGAATATGTAACTTCATGTGTATCTAATTTTTAATCTTTGAATCGAAAAACTTAACTAAGAGTAAATCCTGACTTATCTAGTTTCCAAAGGTACTCAGAATAGTATTAGCTAAACGTTTGTCCTACGTCGAAACCAATAGTTTTCAATTTATATCTTAATCAGTAGAGCAATCTCTTTTTCCTATCTTTACCATTCTCTCATACAAAATAAATTTTCATGCGATTAGTTACTGCTGCCTTTTTTCTTTTTCTATCAATGACCACTTTGTTTGCCCAAAAAAAGAAACATATGACCCCTTTTGAAAAAGACAACAATACTACTGCGACTTACTCGGAGGCGATTTCTTTTTATAAAAAAATGGCAAAGGAACATACGCGTCTACAGGTCAATGAATTTGGAATGACGGATAGTGGGTTTCCCTTGCATGAAGTTGTTTTATCGCAAGAAGAAGATTTTGATCCAGCATCCATTCAAGAGAAAGGGAAAACGGTTTTGATGATTAATAATGCCATTCATCCAGGAGAACCTTGTGGAGTAGATGCGTCGATGTTATTGATTCGAGATTATTTAGAACTTAAAAAAAATCGAACTTTTCTAAAAGATCTTGTTATTGTAGTTGTCCCTGTTTATAACATTGGTGGAGCCATCAACAGAAACAGTACGACCCGAACAAATCAAAACGGGCCACTCTCTTATGGCTTTCGTGGGAACGCAAAAAACTTAGATCTAAATCGCGACTTCATAAAATGCGACAGTCGAAACGCTCGCTCCTTTAACCAGTTGTTCCATAAATGGATGCCCGATGTATTTGTAGACAACCATACTTCAAACGGCGCAGACTATCAATATACCATGACGCTGATTGCTACAGAAGATGCGAAAATGGACCCCGCCCTAGCTAGTTATATGAATGAAAAAATGCTTCCTCGATTGTATGAAGATATGGCGACAAGGGATTGGGAAATGACTCCTTACGTCTACGCAAGAGATACGCCTGATAAAGGAATTGCAGCTTTTCTAGATTTGCCAAGATACTCTTCAGGTTATGCGGCGATGTTTGATTGTATTTCTTTCATGCCGGAAACGCACATGTTGAAGCCTTATAAAGATAGGGTGGAGAGTACCTATGCATTCATGGATTCGATGATAAAATTATTGAATGATGATCACAAGAGTTTAAAAGAAACCCGTCAGCAAGCGATTAAAAATACGAAGCGTAAAAATAGCTTTGATGTAAATTGGACTTTAGATAAAGAACAACAATCAAAGCTCGGTTTTAAGGGTTACCAAGCAGAATATAAACCTAGTGAGATATCTGGAGAAGATCGTTTGTACTATGACCGTAACAAACCATACACTAAAGAGATTCCATACTTAGACACATACAAAGCGACTAAAACTTTGAAGCGACCGATGGCTTACATTATTCCACAAGCTTACCAGGAAATCATCGAACGACTAAAATGGAACGGCGTAAAATTACTCCGATTGACAGAAGACTTTGAAACGAAGATGGAACTCTATCGCATAAAAGACTTCGAAACGGTAGGGCAACCTTATGAAGGACATTATTTACATAGCAAAGTAGAATTGGATACTTTCCAAACAGAGTGGCCTTATTACGAAGGAGATTATGTAGTCATCGTAAATCAGCCAGCTAACCGATACATTGTAGAAATGTTGGAGCCCCAAGGGCCAGATTCTTTTTTCGCTTGGAATTTTTTCGATGGCATTCTACAGCAAAAAGAATATTTCTCCCCTTATGTATTTGAAGACTTGGCGACTGCTTACTTAAAAGAGAACCCAGCGCTGAAAGAACAGTTGGAAGCTAAGAAAATAGCTGACCCAGAGTTCGCTAAAAATGCAAACGCACAACTCACCTTTATTTACAAGAATTCACCACATTATGAACGTACTCATCGCGTTTATCCCATCGGACGATTTGTATTTGATGTGCGACTGCCAGCAGAATAGCGCATTTTTATCACTTGCCTTTCGATATTCTAAAAAGATTTAGTTCTAATATTGTTCATTTTAGGTAAAGCATTTTTACCATTTAACATATTTAGCTCTAAAGCTTAACTCACCTTTAACATACGAATAAAATTCTTCAAAAAGCGACTTTGGCCATCACAAAACAAACTCAATTGACCTTGAATATCTTTATCGATTTGTGGTAGTTACATTAGCAAAACAAATGACTAGGGTGAAAACGGTATTACGCTTTTTGTCCCATTTTGACCATTTTTTGCTTCTTTTTAACCTGCTTGCCCTCTGTGGTAAAGTGCACCTTTGTAATCGTACTCAGCATAGTATTAGGAACTAACTGTTCTGGAACTTCTTTCCAAAATGTTCTGTTCTGTTGAACTCAACATATTTAGAAGTAGTTCTGGATTTTCGTAAAAGAAACTGATTACCATGACAAAGAATTTAAAAATAACAATAATATTACTTGGTGTTTTTCTCAGTGTATCACTTAGTGCGCAGCACAAGCAGAGCATTTTTGACAAAATGAGTTACACACAGGTTTTGGATGTAACCATTACAACTGACCTTTCAAAACTGGAAGATAAACGTAGTGAAAAAAAGCATAGAGCTAATTTGACCTTTACGGATTCTGATGGAATTACCTATGACTGGGCTATTAAGTTGGCTGTTCGAGGAAAATTTCGTAGGATGCGTTGTACGGAAATTCCACCATTGAAAATCTATTTTGACAAGGACGATCTGCGTGAGGCAGGCCTTACGAAGTTTGATGATCTAAAGCTGGTCAATCAATGTATGGAAGACGAAATCGTTGGCAGAGAATTACTACTAAAAGAATACCTTGCTTACGAATTGTACAATGAGCTGACTCCTGAGAGCTTTCGGGTTCAGTTCATGAATATTACTTACGAAGACAGTGAGACAGGAGAGCGCTTTCTTAGATCTGGATTTGTCATAGAAGATGCAGCACAGCTCCGTGACAGGATCAGTGCACGTAAGGTAAAGCAGGAGAGGGGGTTTGAAGCTAACCAATTCAATCAAGAGCAATTCAGAAAAATGGCACTTTTTCAATATCTGATTGGAAATTCCGATTGGAGCGCTACCTTTGGCCGAAATATAAAAGTGTTGGAGAAGGACGATCAACTGATCGCTATTCCCTATGATTTTGATTTTTCAGGAGTAGTAGATGCACCCTATGCTACCCCGAATGCTAACTATGGATTGACCTCACTTCAGCAAAGGATTTATCTGGGGTATACAGATGATGTTTCGGATTTGAGCGATACTGTTGATGAATTTAAAAAGAAGCGATCAGCATTAAAGAAGGTTGTAAAAGGCCATGATTTAATGAGTCGATCTTTAAGAAACAAAGCTTGGACTTATTTGAGTTCTTATTTCAGTCATCCTGATGAAATTAAATTTGGAGTAGAATTAAATCAGTTATCAACAGAAGCTGCTGATGAGGGGGGAAGTATGATGACAGAAAAATAAATAAAGAGGGAGCGAACTAAAGAACTTGTTCGTTCGTTTCTTGTTCTCTCAATGCGAATGGAGTAAAAAGGGCAACCCTTTCTACTCCATTCTACTTTAGATACAAGTGTAAAAAAATACTAAACCGATTTAACTAACAATTAATTTACGATATTACATGGTGAAACCTATACAACCATTACAATTGGATTCGAAAAACAAGAAGAAAAAGAAGATGCCCCGTGAGACTATTAATGTTATTCGCACAACGCAGCGGAATAACATTGACCTCACAGCGCTCGCGGATAACAAAGCAAACGTCTTGTTATCTCTAAACGCCTTAATCATAACGGTAGTCATTCCTTTGGTTTTGGGTAACATTGATTTTGTGATGGAGAGATATCTTTATATTCCTTTGGCCTTCATGGCTGTAACTTGTTTTACGACTATATTTTACGCAGCTAAAGTTTTGAAGCCAAACGACTTCGATGCTATGAAAGCAGAGATTGAAGCTAAGATGGATTCTAGCCCTTTCTTTTTTGGAAACTTTTACAAAATGGATGTAGAAGAGTATTTTGATTCTATCAAAGGACTAATGAATGATCCAACAATGATACAGTCACATGTTGCTCAAGATCTCTATTACATTGGTAGAAGGTTAGGAAAGAAGATGACCTGGATACGATTGGCTTTTGATATTTTTACGATAGGGTTCTTTTTGACACTATTGACTTTTGCGATTGTTTTGATGGTCTAAAAAAAACTACTCCATCCGGAACGTCATCCGATGATGTTCAGTCGTACCCAATTGAGCAATTGCTGCTCGATGTGCTTTCGTTGGATAACCTTTGTTGGACAACCAAGAGTAGCCAGGGTTTTTATTAGCTATTCGATACATATATTCATCCCGATGCGTTTTTGCCAAAATAGAAGCAGCAGCAATTGATAGATATTTACTATCTCCTTTTACAATACATTGGTGAGGAACAAACTTGTAGGGTGTAAAACGATTTCCATCAATTAGTAATAATTCAGGGCGAGTCTTCAGCTGATCTATCGCTCGGTGCATAGCAAGGAAAGACGCATTTAGAATATTAATCTCGTCGATCTCTTTTGGGCTAACCTCTGCTACTGCCCAAGCAATGGCTTCCTTCTCAATAATGGGCCGAAGTAAATCACGTTTTTTTTCTGATAATAATTTAGAATCGGTTAACAGTGAGTTTTTGAAATCCTTTGGCAGGATAACCGCTGCTGCAAACACAGGTCCGGCAAGGCAACCTCGGCCTGCTTCATCGCAACCTGCTTCAATAGCTGTTTTATTAAAATAAGGAGCTAGCATTCAAAATTAATTTTGTTCTTCAATCGCTACATTTTCTGTAGTCGCATTATCTCTTTTTTCAGGAACATTTACACCATGTAAAAAACGATACAAGGTTTTAATACCTATGTCTTCTACTACCTGATTATGAATGACCTGAAGCATTGGAGAGCTGATACCAACCGCATCAGAAATTTCGCGAAGAGCTTTAGGAGATTTATTCCCTTTGAAAAAATCATAGACACTCCGAATTCCTGCTTGTCGTAAAGCGGGCATATTTTCTTTAGCGTAACAAAGTAGCTTTGCTTGGCCAATCCAATCGAGTATCATACGTGCGCCGAAAGGAGTTTCGATCAAGAGACCAGTTAGACTGGCTGTTGCTAAATTTTGTGCATTATCAATTCCAATTTCTTCTAGTCGCTCTTTGTGTTGCAAACTAATGCCTTCGATATTGTAAAGCGAAAGGATATCTTCATTGAGTTTGTCAGGAGAGAAATATTGCTGATATAGATTTACAAAATAGCTGATGATCCTTTCTGGAAACATACCAGTAAGAAAGGCAATAGCAGAAAGGGAAGAGCGGAAGTTGACGAAGTTGGTACTGCTCTGTTCTCCAATTAAAAAGGAAAGTGCAAGTGCAACAACAGAGGCTAGCATGATTCTAATCCCTGCGGTATAAAAAACAGAGGGCGATAGATCTCTCGCTATTAAACGACGGATAATGTTTTGCGCAGACCAAAGAAATCCTCCTAGAAAAGCCATCATCAAGACGGCTAGACTTTGGTAGATCAGCCCTGTTTTTTCAGTACCATAGAAAGTACCGGTTAATAAAAGGCTGTCCTTAATATCCATTGCATAATCGTTTGCAAAGGTAAAAGAGCTTACGGCCAGCAAACAAATTAAGGTCACAAACGAAACCGGTAAAAAGTATTTTGAAGGAGAATAATATTCTTCAATGGATTTGCTGGAGTTGATCCCTAGCTCTTTCAGTGTCTTGTTGTACTCTTTCTCTTTTTTTTGAAGAAAGACTTTAAAATAGGTGATCACAGCCAGTGGCATAAAGCTGCAAATAATAAATACAATAATATATCTACCTACTTCGGGAAAGGTAATAAGGGAAGGAAATGCTAAGGTGATCATAGTGTTATTATTGGTCTTCAAAGAAAGGAGTAAACCTCTTAAAATTAAAGGTACAAATTATTGAAAGATTCGTTAACAAAATGCTCGTTAAGGGGTTTTATAGTCTAAAAGATTTTGGACCTACTATTAATAGAATCAAATTTTTATGAGTCATAATCAGCGAAGGATCATATTAACTGTTTTTTCCCTTCTAGCAGTCGTAAGTATTTATTATTCGACCCAATTGAAGTTTGCTTTTTCACTAGAGCAGTTTTTTCCGGAAGGAGATAAAGACCTTGCTTATTTTAAGGAGTTTGAAAAGAACTTTGAACAAGACGTTAATTTCTTACTGGTTGCATTGCCTCGTGAGGAGGGGGTCTTTGATTCTACGTTTCTTACTCGGGTAAAAAGTTTTACTGAAGCAACTTATGATTTACCTTTAGTTGGAGAAAGCCAATCTCTGGCAACTATTCAGCGCCCCATAAAAACGCCCTTTGGTATAACGGCTGTCCCTTTCATTCATATTGACGACCCTTCTAGATATGAGTCTGATAAAAAGAAAGTTCTAGAGGATGAGCGACTAGTGTATACGCTAATTGATAAAGACGCAACAGCCCTCATTGTTGCTATGAAAACAGAAATGGGGATGATGGATTTGGAGGAATCTAATACTGTTGTTGATGGTGTAGAAGCATTGTTAGAAAAGTATGAGTTTGATGATTATCATTTATTAGGCCCAGCATACTTTGCAAGAGAAATGGTTTCTATGCAACAGCGAGAAGTCCTTGTTACCTCCTTGGTGTCGGGGGTGTTGGTGAGTATTATTATGTTTTTAATTTTCCGAAGATTTTGGGGGACGATACTGGCTTTGGTTTCTATCGCTTTGGGCATGCTGATATTTTTAGGTTTCATGGGGGTTACCCAGAGGCCATTGAACGCTATGTCTGCGCTCTATCCAATGTTGATGATAATCGTAGGGACTTCAGACGTAATTCATATAATGACTAAATACATAGATGAACTACGTAGAGGAAGTGATAAAAAATCAGCCATCAAAGTAACAATCAAAGAAATAGGTCTGGCAACTTTACTTACCTCTATGACCACAGCTATCGGTTTTATGGCCCTAGTAACTAGTAAAATTATACCTATCCGAGATTTTGGAATCAACTCCGCAGTAGGTGTTATGATTGCTTACATAACGGTATTGTTATTTACGACAGCTGTTGTTTCTCTTTTCAAAACAGAACAGCTCATAAAGATTGTAAAGCAAACGAGCAGGTGGGATGATGTTATGTCCTGGGCGAATCAATTGACGATAGATCATCCGAGAAGAATAATATTGGGTGGTCTTTTCTTTTTTGTGTTTAGCCTATACGGTATTTCTCAGATTTCTACGAATTACAGCATAGAGAGTAATTTGCCAAGAGGAGAAAAACTATCTACTGACTTTTTCTTTTTTGAAGAAAAAATGGCAGGCTTCCGTCCAATAGAATATGCGGTTTACCCTCAGGGAGATTATCAAGCCGATGACTTTGAAGTTCTTCAACAGATGGATAAATTGGAACAACATTTACGAGAAATAGACCATTTGCAATCCGTCCAGTCGCTTACGACCGTTTATAAAAGTTTGCATCAAATGTATAATGGGAATCGAACAGAGGCTTATCGTTTTCCAGAAGACAAAAATGATTTTCTGAAGTATAAAAAACTAGCTTCAAAAGCTGCGGGCATTACGGACAAAATACTACTTAGCCCTGATAAGAAAATTGCCCGAATATCTACGAGGGCTAAAGACATTGGTGCAGATCGAATTAATGAAAAAGGAGAAGAGATAAAAAACTGGATTAGTCAAAATTTAGATCCTAATATAGCGGTATATAAAGAAACGGGTACAGGTCTAATCATGGATAAGAATGGTGAATACATTCGAGAAAACTTGTTAGAAGGTTTGGGTGTTGCCATTCTGGTCATCAGTATTTTGATGGCGTTACTTTTTAAGAACTGGCGCATGGTCTTTATTTCATTAGTTCCAAACCTACTCCCATTGCTATTGGCTGGGGCCATGTTGGGTTATCTTGGCATACAACTAGAGGCGGGTGTTTCTATCATTTTTGCAATTATTTTTGGAATTGCTGTGGATGATACGATGCACTTTTTGAGTAAGTATAAATTAAGTATTGACAAAGGACTCACTGTTGATGAAGCGATCTCCGTTACTTTTAGAGAGACGGGTAAAGCCATTTGTCTGACGAGTATTATTCTATTCTTTGGTTTTCTAATCATGCTAACTTCTATACATCCGCCCAGCGTTACCATTGGAATTCTGATTAGTATAACTTTGATAAGTGCTGTTGTTGGGGATTTAATGTTGATTCCAATATTACTTCGATGGATGATGAAACCGAAGGTCTCCTAGGTAAGAAAAGAGGCAAAACCGTTCTATGGTTTTGCCTCCTGAATGATTTTCACAAAAATCTATTTTCTTATGTGATATTATTGTTGTGTTTAATTAGTGTGAAGAGTGAATCGGTTAAGAAAAGTGTGGTGATACTTTATTGTAGCCTCCTAAAATAAATAGTGTATCACCACCTGCATACTAAAATCGGATTAGAATTTTTTAAAATTGGGATGGCCCCTCTACCATTTGCTATGTTGTGATAAAAGACCTGGCAAAGCCTGGCAATTGAAATCGGTTGTAGGAATCAGTAACGGTTTTGATCTTTGAGTTGCCATCCCTTGTGTAGCTGTCTGCTGTTCTTCTGAACAAATTTGTTTTTTCATAGTATAATCGTTTGTCTTGTCTAGTGATTCGAATCTTGCGACATTCTAAAAGTATGTTTCGCAAATTCCAACCTAAAACCCTCGGAAGGAAAAGAATATTATTTACACTAAAGTTAAAAGACCAACCTATTCTGTTAAAGGGCGTTAAAACAATAATGTCCGCTTCAGGAATACAGCTTATTTCTTCACTAGACAAATCAGCAATCTTATTTTTAAATTTCTATTTTTGCGCCTTCAAATTATCTCAGTAAACTTTTGCTTAAATAAATAACAAATGAATAAAGGATTTTTAAAAAAGCTCGGTCTCCTTAAAAAAAATAAAGGAACCAGCACCGGTCTTAAATCGACTGCAACCTCAAAACAATACATTGATTCTTACTCACCAGTTGACGGAGCTTTCATCGGAAGCGCCAGTGTAACTTCTAAAAGAGAATACGAGCAGGTGATGAAAAAAGCACAAGCTGCTTATAAAGTATGGCGTACAATGCCAGCTCCTAAACGTGGAGAAATTGTCCGCCAATATGGAGACGAACTCCGTGCAAACAAAGATGCACTGGGCCGTCTTGTTTCTTACGAAATGGGTAAGAGCCTTCAGGAAGGTTTTGGAGAGGTACAAGAGATGATTGACATCTGTGATTTTGCAGTTGGATTGTCTCGTCAGCTATACGGTTTGACGATGCACTCTGAAAGACCTGCGCACAGAATGTATGAGCAGTGGCATCCGCTCGGTGTGGTTGGAATTATTTCAGCCTTCAACTTTCCGGTAGCCGTTTGGGCATGGAACTCTATGATTGCAATGGTCTGTGGAGATGTCTGTGTTTGGAAGCCTTCTGAGAAAACACCATTGTGTGGTATTGCTTGTCAGAACATTTTACAAAAAGTATTGAAAGCCAACAAAGTACCTGAAGGCGTTTCTTGCATCATCAACGGAGATTATAAAGTTGGAGAATACCTAACAAAAGACACACGTATTCCTCTAGTATCTGCAACAGGTAGTACTAGAATGGGTAAAATCGTAGGGGCAACAGTTGCAGAAAGACTTGGACGTAGCTTACTAGAATTAGGTGGTAACAATGCAATCATCGTTACACCAAACTCTGATTTGAAAATCGTTTTGACTGGAGCTGTCTTTGGTGCAGTAGGAACAGCGGGACAACGTTGTACTTCTACGAGAAGATTGATTGTACACGAATCAGTTTACAACAAAACCAAAAAAGCTTTAGCGAAAGCATATAAGCAGATTAAGATTGGTAACCCACTTAGTCCTAAGAATCACGTCGGTCCATTGATTGATAAAGATGCAGTGAACACTTATCTAGAATCTATCGAAAAAGCAAAAGCGGAAGGAGCAAAGTTCATCGTAGAAGGCGGTGTCCTCAAAGGCAGTGCTTACAAAAGTGGTTGCTATGTGAAGCCATGTATAGCTGAGGTAAAGAATGATTACAAGATAGTGCAGCATGAAACCTTTGCGCCAATTCTCTATATCATGAAATACAAAAATCTATCAGAGGCTATTGCAATGCAGAACAATGTACCACAAGGACTTTCTTCAGCAATTATGACGGACAGTCTAAAGGAAGCAGAACTCTTCTTGTCTGCTGCTGGCTCTGATTGTGGAATCGCCAATGTGAATATCGGTACCAGTGGTGCAGAAATCGGAGGTGCTTTTGGAGGAGAGAAAGAAACAGGAGGAGGGCGTGAATCTGGTTCTGATTCTTGGAAGGCTTACATGCGTAGGCAAACGAACACGATTAACTACAGCGATCAGTTGCCATTAGCACAGGGGATTAAGTTTGATCTCTAGGCGTATTAAATTATTGATAACTGTAATAAAAAAAGGCAATTCCGATTCAGTCGGAATTGCCTTTTGCTATTGCAAACAAGAGTAGCTTTGTTAATCCTTTAGGAAAGTATCTACCGCTTTAAGAACACTTGATAATTTGGGGTAGTTCAAACTGTAGTGGATGAATTTTCCATCCCGCTCGGTGTTAACGATTCCAGTTGAACGAAGTATCTTTAGGTGTTGTGAGGTGATAGATTGCTCGAGCTTCATGCTATTGTAGATTTTATTGACATTGATGGTTTTGTGCTTGTCAATAAACTCGAGTATTTTCATTCTCAAAGGGTGAGCTAAAGCCCGGAGAACTTCCGAGGACTCTTGCAAGTTGTCATTGTCGATGATCACCTTTGATTTTCTCATAGTTACTGTTGTTGGTAAGGTATTTATTGTTTGCCAGACAAATATGCCACAATTAATTTACCTAACAAAAGAAATGAAACAAAAAATGCTGTGCTCCTGACGGAACACAGCATTTTTTCTATTGTCGTAAAATTTATTTTTGAGTATAAAACTGACTGATAAACAGTCTCTTATAGTCAAAAAAATAGGCTATTTA
The DNA here is from genome assembly GCA_045105695.1 of Saprospiraceae bacterium. Classification (GTDB taxonomy): domain Bacteria; phylum Bacteroidota; class Bacteroidia; order Chitinophagales; family Saprospiraceae; genus CALGLS01. Next base: position 14,403 of record JBGCDT010000290.1, read on the forward strand.
CGTATATTAAATAACCAAATGTAATTTTAGGCCGCTAATTCTTCTACTAATCTTGAAATTTGGCTCAAACGATTTTGATCCAAAGAGTAGTAGATAAATTTGCCTTGTCTTTCTGTAGCTACTACCCCTGCACGACGCAAGATAGCTAGATGCTGAGAAGCAACAGATTGCTCCAAACGTAGTTTAATGTAAATATCTGTAACAGTCATCTGATCATTCGTCTCCAATAAATCGATAATGTTTTGACGTAATTTGTGGTTGATTGCGCGAAGGACAAGTACAGCCTTCCTAAGCTCCGCGTAGTCCAGTTGTATGTCCCGTTTTCCCTTCTTTAAAATAACGGTCTCGTTTTTCTGCTTTCTCATATTGATGTTTTTATAAATTAAATAATTACAGTATGTCAAAAGCCAAAAACTATACCAACAGAAGACATTAAATTCTCTTCTAAAATATAAAGTCCTTGACTTTCAGCCAAAAATAAAAAGATTATTTTAATAATCATAATAAGTTACAATACGTCTTTTTTTATAATATCTTCTTCTTGCTGATCGTAACGTTTGGCGATTTATAATAATATGGAGAAAAGTATGCCGTATCTACGAATGTCTTTTGGAGGAAGGACTGGAGTGCTGGTTCTATCAGGTTTTTGGCGGTACAAATGGTATTTGAAAACCTCATTTGGGGATGATCAAGTAGTGGTCTACATTTCTCCATACCACTGCCACAAAAGAGTATCGTATTATCCTCTGTCAGAAATGATCGAAAGGCTGTTTCGTCCATTATCTTAGCATGGGTATCTTCTACTGAGTGGTTGTTCGCATCGAATACGGCTGTATAAACCTCCATTCTTCGAGCATCAATCATTGGTATGCAATACCCAGGAGATTTTAAATCTACTTTCTTAGTAGCAGCTAATGCCAGTGAAGCTAAGGTATCAACAGCTATTAGAGGAATTTCTTGTGCGTAACAAATAGCTTTCGCAGCAGAAGTACCCACGCGGAGTGAGGTATAAGAACCGGGCCCTTGACTTAGTGAAACCGCACCTAACATGGAATAATCAATTTCTGCCTGCTCCATAGCAGCCTTTATCATTAAAGTTATTTTTGCAGAGTGGATATAACCCTCTTGACTTTCTTCTAATGCTAGAATTTTCTCATCCTTGCTTACGCAAACAGAGCATACCTCGGTAGCGGTTTCTAGATGCAATATATATATAGACATAATTCTATTTTATCAGTGAGGCCACAAAAATAATTAAGTAATTGAAACATCGTATTTGTTCCTCCAGTATTTTATAATGGTGCAAGGTTGGACTTTTATTCAGAAAAGACTTATTCACAAAAGAGTCATATCATAATTGCCCCAAAGCCGGTATTGAAAACATAGCGATGATTCACTAAATTTGTTTATTGAAAAGCCTCCTGAATTTTCGCTCAAAAAACGGATGCTTTATTATGAACCATAGACCGGAACAACTTTCCATATTCATATTTTTCTTAATGCTCTTTGTGTTATCTCTCGCAGCTTGTACCTCGGATAAGCTGGATAATCCATTGGACTCCGAGCTTGAGGAGGCCATGGTACGTGTTTCGGAAAACGGAACGCTGGAAGATTATATACTCCCACAGTCGACTAATTTTGAATCCATCCCACAAGATCCTAAAAACCCCATCACATCTGAAAAAGTAGCTCTAGGTAAAATGTTATTTTTTGAAACTGGGGTTGCTTTGGCCCCTGTTCATAATATTGGAAAGGAAAGTTATTCTTGTGGCAGCTGCCATGTACCATCTGCTGGCTTTCTCCCGGGAAGAGCTCAAGGGATCGCAGACGGAGGTGTCGGTTTTGGTAGCAGTGGTGAGGAACGTAATAAAATACCTTCCTATGACGACATAGAATTAGATGCCCAAGGTGCCCGCCCATTGAGCATGGTTAACGTTGCGTTTTCAAATAATACGAGTTGGAATGGCCAGTTCGGAATTGGAGGAGCTAATGAAGGAACAGAACACTTGTGGAATAACAATACTATTACGGAAGTGAATCATCTTGGCTTCAAGGGAATTGAAAGTCAAAACATAGAAGGAGTACATTTACATAGAATGGTGTATAACGAAGAGGTATTATCCGACCTAGGGTATACAACTCATTTCGATAATGCTTTTAGTGATTTGCCTGTTGAAGAGCGTTATCTAAATGAAACGGCAGCATTAGCCATTTCTGCATTTGTAAGAACGATCATCCCTAACAGGGCTCCTCTACAAGAATGGCTTGATGGAAACTGCGATGCAATGTCAGATTCAGAAAAACGTGGAGCTATTTTATTCTTTGGAAAAGCAGGTTGTGTTAATTGCCATCAAGGTGCTGCTTTAAACGATTTGAAATTTGAAGCACTTGGTGTGGAAGATTTACATCAGAATGGTGGACTGAATACAGATGTTGATGATCGAAGGAACTTAGGAAGGGGAGGCTTTACAGGAGCGGAAGTAGATATGTTCAAATTTCGAGTTCCACAGTTATATAATCTAAAAGATGCAGGGCACTACTTTCACGGAAGCTCTAAAAACTCTTTGAGGGAAGTCGTTGAATACTTTAATAAAGCCGAACCTGAAAATGAAAACGTCCCTAACGAGCAGATCTCAGTTTACTTTCGTCCATTGAAACTAAGCGAGCAAGAAGTTGACGATATAACAAGTTTTCTAAGCGAATCGCTTTATGATCCAGACCTAGAAAGATACGTTCCTTCTTCTGTCCTTTCAGGAAATTGTATTCCGAATAATGATCTGTTCTCGCAGATAGATCTGGGGTGTCAATAACATTTATAAGGATTGTCGAACGCTATTCAAAAGTAGAGAAGCCTGTTTTCCTTTTCAGAAAACAGGCTTCTTTATTCGCCGTGATAAAAAATCATTCTACCCAAAGTAATCCTTCATCCGATCAAAGAACCCCTTCTCTGACTTGCCTGGATTTGGTTGGAAATTCGGCATACCTTTCAGTTTGTTCATCAACTTCTCTTCGTCCTTATTCAACTTCTTAGGTGTCCAAATATTCATATGAATCATTTGATCTCCTTGCCCATAACTCTGTACTGATGGGAAGCCTTTTCCTTTGAGTCGGAACATTTTTCCAGATTGGGTTCCTGCAGGTATTTTGAATTTTACCTGTCCATCAATTGTAGGAACTTCTACAGATGTACCTAGCGCAGCATCTGCAAAATTGAGATACAACTCATAGATCACATTCTGCCCATCACGTGTCAAGTGCTCGTGAGCCTCTTCGACAATATTTACAATCAAATCACCAGGAGGGCCTCCTTTAGCACCTGCATGTCCTTTTCCTCTGAGGGATAGTTGCATGCCTTCGGAAACGCCAGCTGGTATGTCAAATTCGATAATTTCTTTCTTAGGTTTTCTACCACTTCCTTTGCAAGAAGAACAAGAAGCGGTAACCATTTGACCATTCCCTTGGCAAGTTGGACAAACAGAAGAAGTCTGCATATGTCCCAAAAACGTTTCCTTGATCTGACGGATATAGCCTTCGCCCTTACAAGTAGAGCAGGTACTTACAGAATCTTTATCTTTTGCCCCGGTTCCGTCACAAGTATCACAAGCAGATTGCTTTTCGACTTTGATTTTCTTCTTTACTCCACCAGCTATGTCAGCCATGCTGAGTTTTACCTTGATGTGAATATTTCCACCTTTTTGACCTTGGGACCTTCTCCGACCGGTACCTCTAGCTCCTCCAAAGAAACTCTCGAAAGGACTTCCTCCACCTCCTTGTCCGAAGATGTCTCCAAACTGCTCGAAGATGTCATCCATCGTCATGCCACCACCGCCAAACCCACCACCACGTCTACCTTGATGGCCATCAACACCTGCATGACCGAAGCGATCATAGCGTGCTCTTTTATCTGCGTTAGTTAGTACTTCGTAAGCCTCTGCTGCTTCTTTGAATTTTTCTTCCGCTACTTTATCATCTGGGTTTCTATCCGGATGGTACTTCATTGCGATCTTTCGATACGCTTTTTTCATCTCTTTTTCGTCTGCGGACTTGGAGACGCCGAGGATTTCGTAATAATCTCTTTTTGCCATGAATTTATTTCTAATAAAATGCAAAAGTTAAAAAACGATTGCACTTATAGGGCTTGTAAATGTATTGTGTATTTGGCTTGTACCAATAGACAGTTTGTATAGTTTATTTACCAACGACTACTTTAGCGTAGCGAATGATTTTTTCCTTCAAGGTATACCCTGCTTCGATCGTATCAATCACTTTGCCTTTCAGGTCATCTGTTGGAGAAGGTATTTCCGTAACGGCTTCATGAAGCTCTGGATCGAATTCTTTTCCGTTGCTATCCATTTTTGCCAGACCTTGTTGCTGCAATGTCGTGTACAGTTTGTTGTAAACAAGGTTTACGCCTTCCGTAAAAGGCTCTGTGCTGTTTTCAGCTTCAGCATTTTTCTTAGCACGGTCGAAATCGTCTAGGACAGGAAGTAAAGAACTAATTGTTTTTTCCCCAGCTGTATCCATCAGGCTTATCTTTTCCTTGATCGTGCGTCTTTTGTAATTGTCAAATTCTGCCATCAAGCGAATATACTTGTCTTTCAACTCTCCAATCTCTTGTTCTTTTTCTACCATTGGATCAGCTGATTCATTTTCCTCGTTCTCTGTTTCTTCCTGATTGACAACATCCTCTAGTGCATTTTCAGCGCCGTCTGGGATTTCCTGCTCTGTTGTATTTTTATCCTTCTTACTCATTATATCTTTAATTTTTTTCAACATGAAATTTTCTTGCGAAGATGATGATTATTTATCGAAACTGAAATCTCAATTACTCTGCCATCGCACTTTCCCAGTCAATATGGCAGAAAAGGTGTCAGAGCGGTAAAAATGATTGCGAATTACTTTTAATTTTATTGACAGTTTGGCAAAAAAAGAAGAGAGATAGGAGGGAGAGAAGTGGCTCTTCGGTTCTTGAATAGCTATGGATTTCTTTATTTAAAAAGCTACCGATTTGATCTACCGAAATTTCATTTTTTTATTTTCTAAAAAAGTAGAATCTTACAAACATTGTTTTAATATAAGTTGACTGTAATAGAAGAACACTTTTCTACTTGTTTTGACTCTTTTCAATTTCAAAAATAAACATATGAAAACCATAAAAGGACCAGCGATTTTTCTTGCTCAATTTGTAGGTGATAAAGCACCATTTGATACCCTAGACAATCTCTGCCAATGGGCAGCCGATCTCGGTTACTTGGGTATTCAAATTCCAACTTGGGAAACCCACCTAATTGATCTAAAAAAAGCGGCTAGTAGCCAAACCTATTGCGATGAGTTGAAAGGAAACGTAGCTTCTTACGGTTTAGAAATAACAGAGCTTTCCACCCATCTTCAAGGACAGTTAGTAGCCGTTCACCCTGCCTATGATGTACAGTTCGATGGCTTCGCGCCAAAGGAAGTTCGTAACAATCCAAAAGCCAGAACGAAGTGGGCTATACAGCAAGTCAAATGGGCGATAAAAGCCAGCCGTCGTCTGGATATAAATGTACACGCGACCTTCTCAGGAGCATTGCTATGGCATACCGTTTACCCTTGGCCACAACGACCGCAGGGTTTGGTGAAAACTGGATTCAAAGAATTGGCAAAACGTTGGAAACCAATTCTCAATGTTTGTGAAAAAGAAGGAGTTGACTTGTGTTATGAAATACATCCGGGAGAGGATTTACATGATGGAGTAACCTTCGAATTATTTCGTGAGGCAACAGGCAATCATTCGCGTGTGAATATTCTTTATGACCCCAGTCATTTCGTTTTGCAGCAATTAGATTACCTCGCTTACATTGATCACTACCATGAATTTATAAAGATGTTCCATGTGAAAGATGCAGAATTTAATCCTTCTGGTAAATCAGGTATTTATGGAGGCTATCAAAGTTGGGTGAATCGTCCAGGACGTTTCCGCTCCCTAGGTGATGGACAAGTAGATTTTGTATCTATCTTTTCAAAACTGACGCAATATGGTTATGATGGGTGGGCTGTTTTGGAATGGGAATGTTGTATTAAATCTGCGGAGCAGGGAGCGATGGAAGGAGCGCCTTTTATTCAGGATCATATCATTCAGGCGGCGACTAGAGCCTTTGATGATTTTGCTGGAGGAGGAGCTGATGAGCAATTGAATCGGAAAATTTTGGGCTTGTAAGTGTATTGTTAAATTATTTTTATTCTGTAATTAATGATACGTTTTTTACCGCAACGGCGTAAATACTTAGGCTATTAGCTCAACTGAAAGTTATGGAATCTTTGCGTTGTCTTTGTCTGATTCGTATTCAAAATATTTGAAAAATACGGTTTGAAGAGCGTATGTGATACTAATGTAAAACCCCTGTGATACTTCTGTTACAACTGAGCCTTATCTTTGTGTTTATAATTTCACAACATAAAAACGCTCAAAATTATGACCCTACTACAGAATAAAATTCAACAGATCAATCCATTGGAAACTATTTTTACGGAAGTGATTCCACAAAGTCGTTTAAATAGCACAACTACTAAATCTTTCAAAAAGAACGATAAAATTTATCAGCCAAATGAAACTGCTGATCGTATTTATTTCGTCAAAAAAGGACGTGTAAAAGTGGTGAGCTATTACGATGACTCAAAAGAAATTATCAAAAATTTAGTTACAGTAGGTGATATCTTTGGGATGTCAGCACTGCTTGGTCAGGAGCGGAGAGTGGATGGGGCCGTCTCTATGGAAGATACTGAACTCATCGTTGTAACTACAGAAACATTAAAGAGCTTGATGAATGATGATCCAACCCTCAGCATGTTGATTATGAAAAAACTGGGAGACCGATTGATGGAAGTAGAGAATCGTTTGGAAGGGATGGTTTACCGAAATTCTCGTAGTCGAGTAATTGAGTTTCTAAAACAACTGGTCAACAAAAGTGGTCAGCGAGTAGGTTATGAAATGCTGGTTAGAAAGTTTTTCACACATCAGGAGATTGCAAGTTTGACGGCTACTTCTCGCCAGACCGTAACTACTGTTTTAAATGAATTGCGAAGTAAAAATATACTTACATTTAATCGTCGTCGATTACTTGTTCGAGATATGGAACTCCTAGTAGCAGAGGCAAAGTAAAAGAACTTACAGAGCGTAGAACATGAAAAAAGGGCATCCTCAACAAAAGTTAAGGATGCCCTTTTTTATTTATTAGACGATTTCTTATCCACCAGCCACACTCTGCATTAACGTCGCACAGATGATCGCTCCATAAGTCCCCAAAGCATATCCAAGTACTGCCATCAAGACTCCAACCGGAGCCAACGAAGGATTAAAAGCGGAAGCCACAATCGGCGCAGAAGCTGCTCCACCAATATTCGCCTGACTACCAACTGCCACAAAAAAGAATGGCGCTTTGATTATCTTCGCAGTTACTAACAATATAGTTACATGGACTAACATCCAAACAATTCCAATGGCGAATAGACCAAGGTTGGCCCATACTTCTCCCAGGTTCATCTTCATTCCGATACTCGCTACCAAGACGTAGATGAACACCGAGCCCCAACGCGAGGCACCAACCCCTTCCAGTTTTCTAGCTTTTGTAAAAGAGAGAATTAATCCAGTGGTCGTTGAAATTACGATCAACCAAAAAAAGTGTGATTTTAGAGAATCCAAACGCATGCTACTAAGGGTCTCTTTAAGATCATCGCTCATAGAGCCTGTGATGAAATCCGCTCCCCAATGCGAAATAGCAACACCTCCAAAGGCCACGGCCATCAATAACATAGTTGTTGTGAGCGTAGGTGTTTCTTTTATACTTTCCCGATAAGTGGAAATGCGATTTTTTAAATCTTCAATGGCAGAAGAATCTGCATTTAGATAGCTGTCCACTTTATCAGATACACTTGCACCATAAAGTAAAAAGCCCATCCAAATATTAGCTACAACAACATCTACGATAATCATCGTTGCGAAAAGATTATCACTCACTTCGTAAATTTCTTTCATGGCCGTTTGGTTAGCTCCTCCTCCGATCCAACTACCAGCCACAGTCGCTAGTCCTCGCCAAACGTCATCAGAACTTGCTGGGATAAAACCTTCAGGAGCTACATTCGAAATCAATAACAAAGCTATTGGTCCACCCAAAACAACACCCAAGGTCGCTGCCAAAAACATAATGATTGCCTTTGGCCCTAAGTTGATAATTCCTTTGAAATCTATGCTCAAACAAAGCAAGACTAAACTGGCTGGTAATAAATATCGAGAGGTAACAGGTTTATACAAATAGGATTTGTGTGAAGCAACGCTCAAACCTTCCAAGGTTATTTTATTGCCGTCGGCAGCAGTTACGTTGAAGCTATTAATCATGCCTTCTATTTGATCGTAAGAAGCGCCCTCTGGTATTGCCATACCGATTGATTTTAGGTAACTGACCAGCTCCGCATAGTCATGCCACTCCGATGCAATCAGCCCTAGCGGCCAGTGCAAAAGTGCAGGCAAAAAGTAGCAGAGTAACAAAGCAGGAATATATCTGTAGAATTTTTGCCAACCCGCTGTTTTCAAATCAGAGGTATAAAATACAAAAGCGAGTACAGCCAACAACAAACCCAGTACAATTGCGTCATTCGTAAAGACGGGTTGGGGGAGTAAATTAATATCCATAAAAAATGATTTGATTCTTCGTTTGATTCAATGATTTGAAACGAAAGATAGTATTTTTGGGCAGGTTCTAAAACATTCATTAGTTTTAGTTCTAAATTAGCGATGTTGGATTTCTGTAGAAATTGAATTTACATTGCCTGACAAATAAACCATATATCAACAAATGAATAAAGATCAAGAACACATGCGGGAGGCCATCCGGCTTTCGCGGGAAGGAATGCAGAGCGGAGAAGGCGGCCCCTTTGGTGCTGTGGTGGTAAAGGACGGGAAGATTGTAGGACGTGGTAACAATCAAGTGACCTCGTCCAATGATCCTACGGCCCATGCGGAGGTCGTTGCTATAAGAGATGCCTGCAAAAACCTGGGGACTTTTCAATTAGACGATTGCATCATTTACTCTTCTTGTGAACCTTGTCCAATGTGTCTTGGGGCAATCTATTGGGCGCGTCCTGCGAAGTTGTATTTTGCTTGTGATAAGAAAGATGCTGCGGCGATCGGTTTTGATGATGATTTTATTTACGAAGAAATTCCGTTACCAATTGAAAAACGAAAAATTCCTACTGCACAAATGCTTCAGGAAGAAGGACAGACCGTTTTTAAGGAATGGGATGAGAAGCAGGATAAGACGTTGTATTGATGTTAATAATTGAAGGGTTGAATATGTTGAAGGATTGAATGTTCCTTCTGTCGTAATGATTCATAGAGTCTAAGCATTGAGCGCCATTCAATCCTTCAACCCTTCAATCTTTCATTCATTAAAAAAACTAACCACCTTACTTGACAGATAAAAAACCATTCATAATATTCGGCGTTGCCGCTCTTATCATTCTCACCTTCTTTATCTACTTCAGAAGCGGGGCGGCTACCTATGACTGGGACGAAACCTACGAAGAAACCAGTAAGGAACCTTACGGGACTTTCATTGTACATGAGCTATTGAAGTCTTATCAGTCAGAAGATCAGTTCAAAGAAATTGAAAAATCCGTTTTTGAAGACCTAGAGGTAGAAAAGGATAGCACTGCGAATTACGTCTTCGTTGGAGAGGCTTTGTACATGGATACTTCGGATGTGAACACCTTGTTAGATTTTGTGGAAAACGGCAACTCTGCTTTTATATCAAGCAAGACGATTCCCTACGATTTGATGTTCTATGTTTACAGCACGGAGTGTAATAATTTCTACTGGGAAGATTATCAGGCCGTAGAAGATACCATGGCTCGACTGAACATGTACCACCGCGATCTGGAGACTTCAATGGGCTATTTGTACAAGTTTATGAATCGTTCTGATGCGGAACCCTATGACTGGTATTACATCGACTCTGTTTATTTTTGTGATGAATCCTACAGCTTTGTAGAGCTGGGAGCACTGAATGATACGCTTGTCAATTTTGCTAAAATCCCTTACGGAAAAGGCTTCTTCTACATGCATACAACGCCGCTTGCTTTCACCAATTTTCAACTAATTGACGAAAGCGGTTTAGCTTACGCTAACAAGACTTTTACGCATTTAGATGAAGGTCCGATTTATTGGGACAACTACAGCCGAGTCCCTGAAGAGGTAGGTCGTCGCCGAAATCAAAATTCAGGAATGGGTAACCGACATGTAAATAAAGACGGCCCCCTGACCTATATTCTCTCGCAACCACCACTCGCTTGGGCTTGGTATACTGCACTCGCTTTGACGCTACTTTATTTTATCTTTGGTGCAAAGCGAAAACAAAGAATCATCCCAGTCATGGAAGAAAATAAGAATACCTCACTGGATTTTATTTCCACTATAGGTAGTCTGTATTTCCAACAAAACGACCATCGCAAACTCAGCCTTCAAAAGATGAAGCTCTTTCTATCCTTCATCCGCGATCGCTACTTAATGAATACAACAAATGCTGACGCTGCTTTTTTTGAACGCCTTTCGGCAAAATCAGAAATTCCGCTAACGGTCATCGAAAAAATATTTTTTATTTATAACAACATTGCCAACTCCACGCATACCTCTGAACAGGTGCTGATTGATTTTCATTTGGAGATGGATAAGTTTTATAAGAATTGTAAATAGGGGAGAAAAGGTGGATGAGGAAATAAGGTAGATAAGGCTAGTTCGTTAGACACCTTATCTACCCAATCTCCTTAT